>JAEZLY010000093.1 GCA_023414985.1 Bacillota bacterium
GCCTTTGATTTCACCCTCACAGATCAGTATGGGACGAAGCATACGCTTTCAGATTATAAAGGAAAGGTCGTATTTATCAACTTCTGGGCGACCTGGTGTCCGCCCTGTAAGAAGGAGCTTCCGGACATTGAAAAATTGTATCAGGAGTACAATACCAATCAGGATGAGGTTATCTTTCTCGGAATCACTAACCCGGCGAGTGCGGACTACCCCAATAACTCCGATGTCAGCATAGATGAGATTAAGAAATTCATGGAGGATAATCAGTATACCTTCCCTACCCTGTTTGATGAGACGGGAGAGGTTCTGAAGAATTATAACATATCAGCATTTCCCACAACCTTCATGATTGACAAGGAGGGTAATATATTCGGATATGTTCCCGGAATGATGACAGAGGATATTATGGTAAATATCATAAATCAGACCTTACAGGCAGGAGAATAAAAAAAGCAGAAAATGGAAAGGAAATAGTTGAGAATATTGGGAAATGATAGTACAATCTGATGTATATTACATTTGGCAGGAAATTAAGTTATGTCAAGTGATCAGGAGAGACAATGTCTAAACCATTTCGTTATGTATTAACAGCAACCTTTCTGCTCGTATTAGGAACCTATATTTCCGGTACGATTTTAACACCTTATGCAAAGGAGATGGGAGCTACTTGGCTCCAAATCGGTATTCTCTCGGGGAGTATGTATGTAATTCGCTTATTTTTCGGGGTACCGATCGGACGACTGGCAGATAAGAAAGGGACGCTGACTGTCCTGAAATATAGCCTGATCCTTTATCCGCTGATAGCTGCAGCCTATTATTTTGCCTGGAATATGCCTTCTCTTTTGTGTGCACGTTTGTTTCACGGTGTCGCTTCTGCCATGATGCTCCCTATGGGTATGGCCTACGTAGGTCATATCAGCCCGGAAGGGAAAGAAGCAAAGTATATGAGCAGATATAATTTATGCGTCATTCTGGCAAGCGGAATCGGTCCAATGCTGTCAACGATGATTGCCGGATATTTTAGATATAGGGCAACCTTTCTGGTGCTTTTCCTGTTGGCAGTGATATCACTCTTTGTTATTCTCCTTTCTAAAGAGGAGCATCAAGGTATGCCCGGGATTGTAAAGCCCGAATCTATCAAGCAGGAAGATAAGAAAAGGTTCCTTCACAAGGGTAACAAAAAAGGGATATTTGCATTAAGCATAGCAAATATTGCGTTAGCTGTAGTATCCAGTTTGGTCGGCTTCTTCCTTGTGCCCTTTTTGACTGACAAGGGTCTTTCGCTTCAATATACCGGTTCCTATATCGCAATATACTATTTGGTTTCGGGGATCATTCAGATACCGGTAGGAAAGCTAATTAATATAAATAATACATACCGCACAGCCATACTGTCCGGAATTGGCACTGCCGTAGCTTTCCTAATAGTTCCGTTCACAGATCATTTGATTTTGCTGTGTCTGGAGCTGGTAGCAATTGCGGTAACCTCTGCTGTGTTCTTGACGGCTATTTCCTCATTATCCGTTCGGATCGGACGTAAGCAGGGTATGGGTAATACAATGGGACTGTTAAGCTCGGTCAATAGTGCAGGCATGGTTTTTGGATGTTTCATTTTAGGGCTTTTGCCGGGAACTGCAGGGAGCTACGGTTGGCTTTTCTGCTTTGCGGGTGGAAGCATGTTGATATGCACAATCCTATTCTCAGCTTTATGGTTGCGCCAGGATATCCAATAATTCAGCGCTAAAGATAGCTATTCATACATAGGACTGCTTCTTAACGGAGGCAGTTTTTTTGTACGTATTTACTAAACTTTCATATTACCATAAAATTGACAAAACAGACCTCTATCATAAAACTAATATAGCATAATGAAAATGAAGGTGATATTTTGCGAGTGTTATTGGTTGAAGATGAGCAGAGGTTGGCTGATTCCCTGAATGCAATCCTAAAAAAAGAAAATTATAGCATCGATATTTGCTACGATGGTGAGAGCGGCTATTTTGCAGCCCTTTCAGAAATCTATGATATCATTATCCTTGATGTGATGCTTCCCAAACTCAACGGTCTGGAGGTGTTACAGAATCTGCGTCAGGAGAAGATAGCCACACCGATTATGATTCTGACAGCAAAAAGCTCCACATCAGATATGGTGTCAGGGCTTGATTTTGGAGCAGATGATTATCTGACCAAACCTTTTCGTACGGAAGAATTACTCGCCCGCCTGCGGGCATTATACCGAAGACAGGGCGAACTACGGGAGAATATATTAACCTTCGGTGATTTGGAGTTATATCCAACCAGGGGTATCGTGAAATGTACAGCAACCGGAAAAACGATGGAAATAGCACAAAAGGAACTGCAGATACTAGAGAATCTGATGCTGAATCAAGGACAGCTTTTAACAAAGGAACAGCTCAATTTGAAAATCTGGGGCTATGAAAGTAACGCTGAGTATAACAACGTGGAAGTCTATATTTCCTTTACCCGGAAAAAAATCTCCTTTATCGGCTCACAAGTAAAGATTAAAGCTGTGAGGGGTGTCGGTTACAGATTGGAGGAAGCATAAATGTTTCAGAAATTCCGAATTAAAATTGTGATTGTAATCATGTGTGTTCTGACGGTCCTTTTGACTAGCATCCTTACCTCTATCTATGTTGCCAGCTCCTGGAGCAGTAAGGAGCATACGAATTATATGCTGCTGCGGCTTTGCAGGAGGGATGGCTTTGATATCCTGAGCAGACCTCGGCAAAAGAATGAATATAATTCCTCTCAATATTACTTGGTGTTGATCGGTAGTGACGGATCGATTCAGTACATCCATAATGACAACAGCTCCGGTTATACAGATGAGCAGCTGGGGACGCTAGCGATTACACTTTCCGAGAAGATAAAACATAAGGGGACCTTTGAGAATTTTTCCTACTATGTTGATAAAAGAATCAAAGGGACGTATGTGGCATTTTCCAATGATGACTTTCTGAACAGCTATCTTAACACTCTGTTTAAGGAAATTCTTGTGTTTGGAATGCTTGGCCTGATCTTATTTCTGCTGGCTTCCTTATGGTTATCGAAATGGCTGGTGACCCCTCTTCAGACTGCTTTTGCAAAACAGAAACAGTTCATTTCCGATGCCAGTCATGAGATGAAGACCCCGGTGGCAGTCATATCGGCGAATGCGGATGCTTTACAACGGGAAATTGGAGAGAATAAGTGGTTAGGATATATCCGGGATGAGACACAGATGATGAATAAGCTGATTAATGATCTGCTTCAACTGGCTGCGATCGATTCCGGAGAAGGCAGCGACCAGCATAAAAAGGTAAATCTTAGTGAGATTGTTCTAGGCAATGTTCTTCCGTTTGAAAGCGTGGCTTTTGAAAGACAGATTAAGCTGAGCGAGCAGATAGAGGAGGAGATTACGATAACAGGCGACAGTACAAAACTCGGACAGCTGACAGCGATCCTGGTAGATAATGCCATCAATCATACTGCGCCGAACGGTCAGATTACTGTAACTCTGAAGCGGCTGCGTGATAAAAGGGTTCTTACTGTAGCCAATATAGGGAAGGAAATTCCGCTGCAGGAGAGGGAGCTTATCTTTGAACGTTTTTACAGGGCAGACAAGGCACGGGTCAGAGGAAACGGAAATTACGGTCTCGGACTGGCGATTGCAAAATCTATTGTAGAGAATCATAATGGGAGGATATCAGTAGCCTGCAGGAATCATTGGACTACGTTTAAGGTAGTGCTATAGTTAAAATAGGTAGTTTGGATTTTCAAGCTTACTTCAAGCTTTCATAGGTATAATATTATCTGGCTGATGTACACGGGGAAAGAACTCGATAAAGCGGCCAGATTCTTTTTGCCAATTCGGCGAGCTGCTTTAAAATCTATAGTCCTGAACCGTTCATCGGTATTATTGGAAAAGAGGTAATACAAATGAAGGTTAGTGTAATCATTCCATTTCACAAAGGAACGGCATTCTTAAAAGATGCCTTACAGAGTCTAAGGGACCAGTTATATAAGGATATAGAGATAATTCTGGTATATGATCATATTGAAGAGAAGCTGGATCCCCTGGTAAAACTCTATTTAGAGGAGTTGGAGATCAAGGTTCATACGCTGAAGGATAAGACAGGAGTTGCTGCCGCCAGAAATTTAGGACTATCTGTTGCAACAGGAGAATATATTTATTTTTTAGACAGCGATGATTATTTAAATTATGATACCCTGGAAATTCTTACAGCCGCCGCTGAACAGGAAAATGCAGATGTTGTTTATGGGAGAATGAAGAAAACCTGGTTCAAACGAGATACCTACCTTTTTAATATGGAGCAGAACAATGAGGATATGGATGAAGAAGCCGGGGCAGAGAACGAAGCAGAAGCATATGAAGCGGATGGCATGAATAACAGCTTTCAGGAGATTCTGGAGTTGATGACGGAAGAAAACTCTGCCGAGGAGATGGCAGAGAATAATGATGTTATTCAGGAAACCAGGTCTTTCGCTTATAAAAACCTGATATCAAAAAGAAAAGGGATCAAAAACATCTCCATACTAAATATTCTGATCAATCGATCACTGATTACCGAGTATCAACTGCAATTTAATGAAAGCCTGATTTATTTTTCTGACTATCCTTTTTTATTTCAGGTATTATATCATGCACAATCATTTTCCTTTCAAAAGGGTGCTGTTTATATGAAGAGGAGCCACAATGATCCAATCAATTTCCCCTCTCTGGGACAGCAATATTCAAATAAGGATTTTATGGAATATATCCGTGCATATCGGTTCTCAATCGGACTTCCGGAAACGGATTCCGAATTGCGAAGAATATTAGACAAAAAAATGCTCGGCTATTACTCCTCCAGTGTGGCTCCCAGGTTGTTCCGAAGCTCGGATACGGGAGAAATAGTTGGACAGTTCAGGGAAATGCATCTACTCCTTCGGGAGATGGAACAGGAGCAGATTATTCAATATCGCGGATATAGACGAAGATTGTATCAATTATGCAGAAACGGTAACTTAAAAAAATCAATCTCTGCCGTTACCTTCCATCTGGCATGGAAAAAGTTGAAAAGGATAATAAGAAATAAAAAGGAACTCGCAAAGACCCTGTATAAGTATCTGTTCCTTAAGAGTCGTATGAAAGACAACTGGATCTTATGTGAGAGCTTTTTCGGTAAGAATTACTCGGACAATCCGAAATATATCTATGAATATATTTCCAGCCACTATCCGAAGCAATATAGATTCATTTGGGTGATTGATAATAAGCGGACAAAAATTCCATACAGCCATAGTAAAGTAAAACGCTTCAGCATACGGTACTGCTATTATCTCGCTCGCAGCAAATATTATATTTTCAATGGAAGACAGCCGGAGTGGGTAGTAAAAAGAAAGGGAAATATTTTTCTGCAGACCTGGCATGGAACGCCGCTAAAACAGCTTGCCTTTGATCAGGAAGAGATCACCTCTGCAACAGCAGTTTATAAAAAGCAAATCTTTAACCAGTCCAGGGCTTGGGATTATCTGATCGCTCCAAATCAATTTTCCAGTGATATATTCAAGAGGTGCTTTCTGTTTGAGAAGACTATGCTTGAGACGGGTTATCCACGTAATGATATATTACATAGTAAGGACAGGGAGCATTTAGCTGATCGAATAAAACAAAAATTGAAGCTTCCGATGGGCAAGAAAATAATCCTCTATGCCCCAACCTGGAGGGATGATGAGTTTTACGGAAAGGGCAAGTATAAATTTTCACTGCAGTTGGATTTGGAGTTGTTGAAAAATAGGCTGGGCGAAGACTATATCATACTTCTACGGACTCATTATTTTATAGCTGATCATCTTGATTTAGAAGACCTAAAGGATTTTGCATATAATCTGAGCAGCTATGACGATATAGCCGAGCTATACCTGATATCAGATATTCTGATCACGGATTATTCCTCCGTATTTTTTGACTTCGGTAATCTCAGACGTCCTATTCTTTTCTATATGTATGATCTGGAAAAATATCGTGATGTGCTTCGAGGCTTCTATATAGATATTGAGGAAGAACTTCCCGGACCGATTCTTACAACTACGGAAGAGGTCCTGCAAGCAATTACCAATATAGAACAAACGGAAGAAAAGTTTCTGGATAAGTATACTCACTTTTATCAGAAATATTGTTCCTGGGAAGAGGGCAACGCTTCCGAAAAGGTAGTAAATCAGGTTTTTCGATTAAGTAAGAAATAAACTATAAAAATGATAAGAACTCCTCTTTATAGACCCTATATGGTCCGTAAAGAGGAGTTTCATTGTGCACCGGGCGTTTGCGGTTTACGGTTCTTAAAATTCTGCTTTCCACAGTCCGTGAAGGTTACAATACTCATATATGGTACCGTGCTCAACCTCTTCAAAATCAGCTTTCGGCTCCATACCGGGCTTTAAGAAAGCAAGCTGTACCTTATCCTCTGTTACCAGTGCAATCCATTCGATATGATGTTCCGGAAGGGAAGGATGAAGGACAGAACCGATGGTAACCATGATTCTTCCGTCTTCCACCTTGATATCGGGGACATGTTTTTCTTTTGCACCATCAGAGGTGTTTGCTACAAGTTCTTTCATGGGCTTATCGCAGCAGTTCACAGTTCCGCCCCCATGCTTAATCATAGCCACCATATTGCCACATTCTTCACAACGATAAAAAACCACATTTTCCATAATTCTATCTCCTTTAATTTTGAATTTATTATATGTAAAGAAATACACTTTTACCGATCACAAAAAAACTTAATAATAAGAACTATTACTAATATTATAACACTCTTTTTTTGAAATGCAAGATATTTTTATTGTCAAAAAAGTACAAAAAATCCGGTGCTGTTAAGACCGGATTTTTATTTTTGTTTATTTTCTTCTGCTCCACCAGTAACGAATATAATTTCTTTCGAGTTTCATATAATTTCTGAAAGTGTAAAACATATCGCCGATTGTAGCTTCCCGGTTGTTTTGCAGCATCGGCAGGATAATCAGAACAGCTCCGAAGCGAAGGATTACGGAAATGGCGATCATAAACTTATAACGGTCAGGAATAAGTGTTGTTAAAGTACTGCTTTGACCGATGAATTCCAGGATTGCACCGCCTGCAAGAATACCAAGAAAGGATCCGAACAGGGAAGTAAAGCAGGAGAAGAAAGCAATATAGGACGGACGTTTATCATCCGGTGTATGGAGCTGACTGTTTGTGGCTGCCAGGTTTGTTCCGCACCAAAAGGCTGCACCGATCAGATTATGAAGCAGAGTCGGCCAGATATTCCCATAGGTGGAGAACAGGAAGAAAAGCGGAGTTAACGCTGCGACGGTACAACTGCACCATAATACCGGCTTTGTACCGTAATGGTCAAGCAATCTCCCCCAGACAGAAACAGCCAGCACAGTGACAACCGCCGCAGCTACCTGGCTGCAGAGGGTATAGGCCATGTAGGATAGACCCATCTCGGTAATCGCATACCTGGCAAGGTAAGAGCCTGACATATTGGCGGTGAAGCTCCAGGCAGTCCAGAATAACATAAATCTAAAAAATGGTTTGTCGGAGAGGATATCCCGGCACACAGGCAGGATTTTTAATTGAAGCGGAGGGGTTTTATATACCTCTTCCATCATACCAAAGCAGCACATATCCAGCATACCGAAAATACTGCACAACACGAATACTGTGGTATAGCCTGCATAACCCGGCATACCATCGAGGATTCCGGCTACCAGAAGTCCCATACTGACACTTACGATGGAGGTAATCCGATCTCTCTTAGACAGCCACCTTCCCCGAATTTCAAGCGGTACCAGATCAGCCATCCAGGGCATCCAACTGACATTGATAAAGGAACTGTAAGCAGAAGAAACACCGATCAGAAGAATAACAGTCCATAATCTGAGCAGTTTTTGATCAGAAGGTATAAAGAAAGGAACCAGTCCGACGATCATCCATAAGAATCTGGAGAATAGTCCGTAGGTCATCATGTAACGTTTGCGTTTTTGCGTCCGGCTTACCAGGGAGGCAAAGGGAATCTGCAGCAGAGCAGCCGCCAGTGGAATTGCGGTAAGAATACCGAATACTAAATCGCCTGCTCCGAGATAGCCGGCATATCCGGTAAGGGAAGAGCTTCCACCTGCGGCGATGACTCCCCAAAGTGTTCCGAAGGTATTGCCCAGAGTCATAAAATAGATACTGCGGCGGATCTTCGGCAGCAGTCCGGCTTCATCAAATATTTTTTCAAAGGAATTTCTCATAATTATGTATAAACTGCCTTTCAGTCGTATTCGGTACTACCAAACAATTATATAGCAGGAGAAGGCGATAGTAAATGTTGAATCCGATACCGGATTTGTTGCATTTTCCGCAGAAGAGGTGACAGGTATATTTTAACATATGACAGAGAATGTAATAAGATTTAAGGAAAATGTAAACATTTTGACTAAAATTCAACATATTCTTATGTTAAAATCAATATAGATTTATATATCGTATTACTAGAGAGGTGTGCTATGTCTGCCGAAGCTACGGGAAGTAATCAAAAAAAGAAGAAAAGAAGCGTAAAAAAGCAAAAGAGAAGGAGACTGCTGTTATTGCTGGAAGCAGGGCTGCTGCTCTGTTTATTTGCGCTTTATTATATGATCAGCCTCTTTTATAAAGATCATTTCTATAATAATACAGTCATAAACGGTGTGAATACCTCCAACATGACACTGGAAAGAGCAGAGGCGGAAATTAATCAGCAGGTAAAAGCCTATCAGCTGAAGGTGCTTGGCCGTAACGGGATTACGGATACTATTTATGGCGATAAAATTGACTTACATACGGAGTTCGAAGGTGGGTTGACCGAGCTTCTGAAGCGGCAGAACGGATTTACCTGGCCGAAATTCCTGTTTCAGACCCAGGATCTTGAAATTGGAACCATGCTTGCTTATGACGATTCCCTGCTTCAGGCATATTTTAGCCTGTTCAACTGTTTAAAGGAGGAGAATAACATACCCCCGGCCAATGCCTCCATCTCTGAATACGGGGAGGGTGGATATACGATTCTCCCTGAGAATCAGGGTTCCATGGTAATTAAAGATGAATTGTATGATACCATCAGCAAAGCAATTCTTACAATGGAGCCTGAATTATCCATTGAGGAAGCCGGCTGCTATGAAAAGGCTGAACTCGGTGCCTCCGCACCTGAACTCAAAAATGCACTGGACGAGATGAATAAGATTGCAGGAACAAAGATTACCTATCAATTCGGTGATGCGACGGAAATCCTTGATGGAAGCAGGATCAGCGAATGGTTATCCGTCGATCCGAACTATAAGGTTACATTAAATAAGGATAAAGTGAAGGAATATGTGGATTATATAGGCAAAACCTATAATACCTTCGGAAAGGTAAGGACCTTCCAGACCTCATATGATAAGGTGATCAAGGTAGAGGGCGGCGACTACGGCTGGTGGCTGGACCGGAAGTCGGAGCTGGCTGAGCTTCTGGAGCTGATTATGAACGGAGAGCAGACGGTAAAGACGCCGGTTTATTTTCAGACGGCACAGCAATATGGTGATGATGACATCGGTAATACCTATGTCGAGATTAATTTGACGGCACAGCATCTTTTCTTCTATAAAGAGGGGGAGTTGATCGTAGAATCGGATTTTGTCTCCGGTAATGTCTCTAAGGATTTTGGGACGCCGGTCGGTACCTATCCGATTCAATACAAGGAAAATGACGCAACCCTGGTAGGAGAAGATTATGAAACTCCGGTTAAATACTGGATGCCCTTTAACAGGAACATCGGGCTGCATGATGCTACCTGGCGCAGCGAGTTCGGAAAGGATATCTATCTAACCAAAGGCTCCCATGGTTGTATCAACATGCCCCCGAAGAATGCCAAGAAGGTATTCGAGAATATCAGGAGGGGGGTAGCGGTAGTCGTTTATGAGCTGCCCGGTACGGAAAGCTATGATATAAAAGATAAGAAGGATTTGAGTAAGAAGCAGACAGCGGAATAAAAGTAGACAGGTGAAAATATTCATGTTATAATATGGATTATTCTGAAAGGAAAGGCCCTTTAATGGTGGCCTTTCCTTTTTTTACATAAAGAAATATAATGTTTACTCCGGAAAACTGGGCGGGGGATACTTTATAGAATTTTTATAAATGTAAGGAATATATGATAAAAATCGGCAATAACTGGTTTGTTTTTTGACGTCTGAATAATAAAATAAAGTATGAAGAAAAGTAACTTTATTTTATTAAGTATATTCGTAAATAACTTAAGAAATTAAAGTTAAAATAAATTTTTTTTCAAAAAATGAAAAAATATTTTGGAAAATCATTCGTTATATGTTATTATTATCTACAAAGCACTTATCGAGACGTAAGCAATCTAATAGCTAAAGTACTGTCTTTCGATGAGCAGCTTAACACAGAAAAATCCTGCATGATATGTGGGTTTAGGTGTTATTCTATACCTAAATATATTTGTATTCTGAAAGGAGATTTTTTTATGCCGGAAAACAAGAAGTTACAAGCATGGGTGAAAGAAATGGCAGAC
Organism: Bacillota bacterium; assembly: GCA_023414985.1. Classification (GTDB taxonomy): domain Bacteria; phylum Bacillota; class Clostridia; order Lachnospirales; family Lachnospiraceae; genus Mobilitalea. The sequence continues at coordinate 10,587 of JAEZLY010000093.1, forward strand.
ATGTGCCAGCCTGATCAGATTTACTGGTGCGATGGTTCAGAAGAGGAAAATCAGCGTCTGTTACAG
>JAEZLY010000165.1 GCA_023414985.1 Bacillota bacterium
GATTATGACAGTGAAGAAGCAGGATCAGGAGGAAGCTGTGGGACTCGGCAGAAGATTGGTGGCACTTGGCTATCAGATCTATGCCACAGAGGGAACTGCGGCAGCGCTGATTGAGAACGGAGTGCCTGCAATCACTGTTGGAAAGATCGAACATGAGAGCCCGAATATCCTTGACTTGATCCTAAGCCATGAGATCGACTTCGTAATCAATACACCTACCATGGGCCGCGATAAGACCAGAGATGGTTTCATGATCCGCCGCACCTCCATCGAGACCGGTGTCACCTGCTTCACAGCCATCGATACCGCCGCAGCTCTGCTGACCAGCATGGAAAGCGACAACAGTGACATCACCTTAGTTGACGTAGCCCAGCTGTAGCTATGTGAAATGCAACAACAGACCGGCCTTCCTAAGGAAGAGCGGTATGTAGAGAACAAGCTATATTAAGTTGGCTAAATTAAAGATGAGTATTATCTAAATAAAATCTATTGAAAAAGAAAGAGAAGGCGAATTACAGATTGAAACTGTAATTCATCTTCCTTTCTTTTTAATACGATAATAGAAAGATTTCTTACCAATGGGGGCAGCTATAATTATTATATAACTATTTCCGAAGACAGGTTTTTGCAAGAGAGGCTGCTTAATATTCTGGAAGTGCTTGAAGGAGCGCTGAGCAGGACTTAGGATCTATCGAAGCGATGAAGACGGATGCGCGATTAATCGCGCAGCGCAAATGTCTGACGAAAGAACGGGTTTTTACAGTTGACTATTATAATCATACTGTAACAACCCGTTCTTGAGGAGTTTTTGCGCGTATCCGGCTGTTCCGAGCGGAGATAGAACCTTAGACCTGCCAGCGTGAGCTTCCGCACTTTCAGAATATTAAGCAGATACTTAAAGCAAAAATCGTCCCTTTGTCAATTCTAGCTTAAAACCGGCCCCTATCTGGTGGGGATGATTTCAATCCAGTACCCATCCGGGTCACTGATGAAGTACAGACCCATGGCGGTATTTTCGTAGCAAATGCAGCCCATTGCCTTGTGCTTCTCATAAGCAGCAGCGTAATCATCTACAACCAGCGCAAGATGGAACTCGTTGTCTCCGAGGTTGTAAGGGCGATCCCAGTCTCTGAGCCAGGTCAGCTCCAGCTGATGGGAGGTAGTGCCGTCACCTAAGAATACGATGATAAACTCACCGCTCTCGGGAGTAATTCTCTTCATTTCCTTCAGCCCTAAGGCATCCTGATAGAACTTTATAGACTTATCCAGGTCAAGGACATTAAAGTTATTGTGAACAAATTTAAAATTCATATTGAAACCACCTTTCCAGTTGATGTAATTATTATAGTACAGATTGTACGATTTAATAAATAGGGAATCTGATCATTTTCATGCAGAATCCTAACAAACTGTTATGCTGACAAAGTACGGTAAAGGATTACCCGCCGGCTTGCGAGAAATTAGGTGACATGATCCTGCGTGTATTGTATAATACAGATAATTACATAAGGACGAGCAGAATACTACAGATACAGGAGGAATAGGAAAATGGCAAGAAGAGATAAGATAAACTATTATCTGGATTTGGCAGAGACCGTATCCCAAAGGGGAACCTGCTTCAGAAAAAGATATGGGGCTGTCCTCGTAAAGAACGACGAGGTAATTTCCACCGGCTATGTGGGTGCTCCAAGAGGAAGAAAGAATTGTACGGATATGGGTGTATGTATCCGTGAGAAGCTGAACATCCCGCGGGGTGAGCGCTACGAACTGTGCCGCAGTGTCCATGCAGAAGCAAATGCAATTATCAGTGCTTCCAGGGATCAGATGCTCGGCAGTTCCTTATATCTGGTTGGAATAGAAATCAGTACAGGGGAATATGTAAAGAACACCACCTGTTGTTCCATGTGTAAACGAATGGTAATCAATTCCGGAATAGAGAAGGTATATGTTAGGGATACGAAGGATGAATATCGCGTGATTTCCGTGGAGGACTGGGTAAATAACGACGAATCTCTGGAAGGAACCTTTGGTTATTAATGCAATTAAAAAGGACGTATCTGCCGGCTTGCACCGTTGGATACGTCCTTATTGTGACGTCAGGTATCGTTATAGCTGTCTCGTAAATCATATTGTTTGGCTATTTAGCCTGATTATCAGAACTTGTTTCCAGTGATTTGTTTGATGTTGTAGCGTTAACAGTTGGAGTCGGCGTAGCTGTCGGAGCTGTCTTCTGAAGAGCAGCTTCAGTTTCTGCCTTGATCTTGGCGCGAATATCTGTCAGGTTTAACTTGCCATCCAGATATTTATCCAGATCACTGATCAATGTAGAGGTTCCGTCCGGGGCTACTGCTGCAGCCGCACTTCCACTACCAAAGAAATCATTTAATGCTTTGTAGAGGTCGGTGCTGGCAACTCTGCTGAACTCAGGCTGGTTTAAGTAATTCTCCAAGGAAGGAGCATCAGCAGCGGTGGTCACATAAACGGCACATGTAGTATATCTGCGTGAACCGTCCGGGTTGGGATCGATCTCCGCAAATACGTAGGTCATACCAATCTTTCTTGCATTGATACGCCCACCCGAACTAATCGATGCGATCGCTTCATCATTGCTGAAAAAGTTGACACCTTCAGGGGAATTATCAGGCTTTATAATAACCTTTAAGATAACTTCACTGTTCAGTCCGAGAATAACTCTTTCTTTTGTCCATTTAACGCTGATTGCGGGAGGCCCGACAGTAACATCACAAGTCAGACTGGTTTTGACACCGCCCTCCCTAATCAAAACTGTAACAACGGTAGCACCTACGCTGTTGGCTGTAATGGTACCATCATTACTAACAGAAGCAATTCCTGAATCATTGGATTTGAAGCTCAATTTAGCCTTTTCGCCCAAATTGAAGACCTTCAACGTATATGATTTGCCCTTGACTAATGTAATGCTTTTCACTATGGTGTAGGTGTCTGCTTTATCCTTGTCAGTACTTAAATTAGCTGCTTTTGCCGTTGACACATCATATGAAGTAAACGGTAAAAGCACAGTAAAGAAAAGAAGTAAGCCAAACGCAATAAAGCATTTACATTTTGATTTCTTGTTCATGGCTATTCCTCCGATTTCTGGAAATCCCTTTGTCACATCCTATCCTATCTAACCATATAAT
>JAEZLY010000198.1 GCA_023414985.1 Bacillota bacterium
CACTGATACCGGTCTGCTCATCTTGAATAAGTGCTGTCGGAGCAGTAATCAGATAATCGATATAATCATAGACCTCCGAGTAGGAGGTAATATCCTCCGGAAAACTAATCTGACAGATCCGCGCGGAGAGATTAATACTTACATCATTAATATGCCAGTTATCCTGAAAACGGTTCGTTACCTTATCCTTTACTTCCTGATACCGTTTGGCCGGATTTTTCGTAGTAAGCAATGCGAAGCAACCATTTCTGATATAGAATTTTTCATTCGCAGGCAGTTCACGCCGAATAAATTGGGATACCTCTTGAAGAATGAGATTCAAATAACCGAAGCCTATGGTGTAGCTGATTCTTGTAGAATCCTCAAGTATGATCAACGTAATGGAAGAAGAGATATTGCTGCTGATGCTGCTCTGCAGTTTATCATAAAATGCAGCCTGATTATATAATTTTGTTGTACCATCCATGACCTCGTTGCGATTTTGCAGAATCATGATGAGGATTAATTCACAGATGGAGGAACCGAAATTCTGCATAAGATACTGTGGATAAAGGGTTTGTATGAATAAGGCCAGCAGATAAATGCCAATAAAGGTAATCAGTGCGCGGAAGATGACAAGATCCATCAGCTTCTTGTAACGGATGGTGCTTAAGGAGCCAATCACCAGGTATAAGAACGCTATAATATATAAAACAAGCAATCCTGCCTCACGATGATAAGAAAGATTGGAGTCAATCCTGAATAGGCTATGAGTAAAGGGATTAAGCAGAATCATTGCGGTAGTAATTACATAGGGAAAAGAAATCAGGTGCTTATTCCATAAAGAGAAGCGGCGCTCCACTCCGGTCAGCACCAGAACATAGATCACATAAATATAAACCTTATTATTGTTTAATAAATAATATAGATTGGTAACAACAAAGGAATACCATTGAGGATAAAGCTCAGGGTGGCCGATGGAAAGAGAACTAAGAATATCAAGAGCCGTAGTCAACAGGCTGTTGACAAGCATAGCGAATAAGATCCCGCTTTTGGGATCGCGTAGATTCTTTAGAAAAATAAATACTGTCAGGTTGATGACATTAAGCAACAGAGCGACGAAATCATAATGCAGAATATACATGCTTCCTCCTGGTCACAGTACAACAATCTAATCTACATACAACCTATAATTGCATATTACACCTTAATTCGGGAAAATTCAATCCAATACGGCAAATTTGCATAATTTTAGAAATATTTCATTGTTTTAATTTTTATTGCAGTTCGCTAACTCTTCTTCCATATATCCAAGCAGCTCTTCCTTGGAGGCTGGGACATCATGTCCATCAATACAGATCACAAAATCAAGATCACGAAGAAATTGAATAAAGCACGTCAGCTTCACCTTATCATAACGTCCTTCATTATAATAAAAATCTCCTCCATCGGAATCACCCAGAAACAGAACCTTTTCTTCGGGTATATAGATTACAACGGAATCATCCGAATGAGGTCCCCCGAGCGCAAAGAGCTGTGCAGTGATTCCACCAAGGTACAAAGTGAGTTGTTTCTCAAATACGATATCGGCTGCCTTTACAAGGATATCGTTTCGCTCCGGGTATTCCAGACGTATATGGGTATCACAGAATTCTATGTCTTCACCGGAGAGAAGTCTTGCCTGCATGGCTTCTTCCGTCCATTTCCAAGTCATGACCCTGGCTAATTGGTCATTCGTGAGTTTACTTGCCAGAATGATTCCCGGAACTGCATGCATACCGAAGGTATGATCCCAATGCCAATGGGTAATTGCTACATAGGTAGGGATGGGCAGACCAAGTTCATTTACAGAGTCAAGGAAAAGAGCGGCATGCTTGGCTGAATTCCCGGCATCTATCATAAGGGAATACCGGTCACCCCTGATATAGCCCAGATTCGGGCGATCCGTCTCGGAGGAGCACGGTAAGTAATATATTCTTTCGGTCAATTGCTTCAGTTTCGTCTGCATGGTAAACCTCCGTAGTTAAAGTTTATTTATTCTAATACTAACATGTCGAGAGATATTTGGATATTGCTATTTGTCATCATATGGATTATTATCAAATGGAAATGATAATAGGGGAGGAAACTTATGGACAGTAACAGCTTAGCTACAATGGAACAGGAACAGAAAAAGGCGAAAAAAGGCATCTATGGCAGCACGCTGAAATTAATTGCAATCATTACAATGCTGATCGATCATACTGCAGCAACGATCCTGGATCGTACGCTTATCGCCAGAGGAATTAAAAATCTCGATGGTACCAATCTGACTGCGGTACAGGAATTTTTAAGACAGAACGGAGCAATCTATTATACGGATATGGTGATGCGTTACATAGGCAGAATTGCATTCCCTATTTTCTGCTTCTTGCTGGTAGAAGGCTTTATACACACTCGTAACAAATGGAACTATACCCTCAGGCTGGCAATCTTTGCGCTCATTTCTGAGATACCCTTTGACCTGGCATTTATGGGAAAATTCTTCTATATGGATTATCAGAATGTATTCTTTACCCTGACAATCGGTATGCTGGTGATGTCAGGCTTCTGGAATATTAAAGAGAAGCTGGCAGATAAGAAATGGCTGACCTTCGCCGCTGTCGGTGGAATACTTGCTGTTACAGCAGCTGCCACCTATGCCGTGAGAGGAACCGTTACCAATCTGAACAGAAGCTTCGCCGTATATAGCACCGGAAATGGGATTACACTGAATCAAACAGCATATATCATTATTGCAGTAATATTGGGACTAGTAGCAACTCTCGTCTATGTCTTAACCAGAAGAAAGTCCATTGAGAAAGCGAATGTAAGATTTGCGGATCTGCTTGTCCTGATCGCCGGCATGGTGTTGGCAACTCTCCTGAAGACAGATTACTCTGCTTTTGGCATCCTTACAATTGCTGTAGTGTATGGACTGAGAAAGAGCCCAGTCAAGTCGGTATTGGGAGCATGTATTACATTGACCATCATGTCCTTTGGCGAAATTACCGCATTCTTCTCTCTGATTCCTGCAGCAATGTATAATGGACAGCGCGGATTGAAGCTGCGATATGTATTCTACATATTCTATCCGGCACATCTGCTTATCCTGTACTTGATCTGCTATTTCATGGGGATAGCGTAAGTGCCAGATTTAGGTATCGGAATGAAGTAGAAGGCATTAAAGCTATCATAGTATAAACGAAAAAATGACTTGAACATATATAAAATGCACCTCTAATCTTAGACAATAATATCTCATGGTGGAGGTGCATTTTTATGTATTACCAGAATTGATAGGTGTTCCAATAGAATACATTCGCTGTCATGATGAGGCTCATGCAGGTATTCACGATTAGAGCTGCTTTCGTCTTCCCGGGACAGTCAAGCTTTCGGAAGCTTATGATTAAGTAAACTGTATAAGCAACCGGTATCAGAGCAAAGATACCGTTCAAGACAAGAACCCATTGTATGGACCGGAATAGCGCTCCCGGTGAAAACAATCGTACTGACATATATCCGGACAGGAGAACTGATAGGAGTACAGAGGCGTTCATGGCAGATAGAGCAGCCGGGTGAACAAGCTTCTTACGGTGTATTGCCAGTCTGATCAATCGAACAATAATGGCAATGATACTATAAAGAAAGGCGGTCAGGTATAATAGCAGAAGAATGACTTCTCCTAATATTGCAACAGCGTTCACCTCAAGCAAATCTTCAGAGGGAATCTGAAGAACCTTCTTCCCTTTTGCATTTGTTGTCACGAACAGGGGGAACTGCTTCATACCTCCCATATCCATCACAAAGGAGTCCTTACCAATCCCTGTGTATGTCTTTCCGGGAGACTGATAACCTTTCCCGCTAGGAGTGATTTCTGTCATACAGAAGAGGCGGAACAGCTTACCGTAGCCTGTAAATACAGTTCTGGAGGAAACATATAATCCTGAGATATCTGTGGAATTATCAGTAGCTTTGTATTGGTAATTACCGAAAATCAAGGGCAGGATTCCGCAGGTATAGACATATTCATCGCTCTGATTGGTTAGGATAACCACGCCGGTTCCGGATGTAGGGTCGAAGGCAAACCAGGAAGTAGAACCGGCGGTACCTCCGTTATGCCAAAGTACCGGCACACGGAACGTATCCGTCCAGAGACCGTGACAATTCCGGGGAGCTGTTCCATCTGTATAATATGAGGACGGAGACAACATCTCCTTCAAGGTCACTGTATTCTCGAACAAGGGTGAATTTCCGTCGCTGGAAGGCGTCAAAGCTTGCGCGAACCTGACAAAATCCTGGATGGTTCCGGTGGCCATACCCGCAGGATAAAGCGCGATATGGTTAAATGAGGTTCCAAGAGGCTGGTTCGTATTGGTGTAACACTTTTCCCTGTTGCGCTGATTGGCAACCCAGGTATTATCGGACAAATCCGGACGGATTGCGGTATGCTCCATTCCAAGAGGGAGGAAGATATGTTCTTTTACATACACATCAAAGGGTTCACCGCTTGCGAGCTCTACGATATAACCGGCAAGAGCAGTACCCCAGTTAGAATAAGCCATCCGTTCCCCGGGAGCGGCAACCTGCTCCGGTTCGAGATATTTTAGAGCTTCTCCCAGCTCTTTAACATCCTTTTGATCTTCTATGAATAAATCGGTGATGGTTTCCTGCCAGCCTGCGTTATGATTCATCAGGTTCAGCAGAGTGATCGGTTGATCATATTTTAACTTTCTGAAAAAGCCTTTCGGTAGATAGTTGCGTATGTCTGTATTTAGGTCGAGCTTTCCCTGCTCGGTCAACTGCATAACACTGACCCAGGTCAAAAGCTTCGTACAGGACCCCCATTCAAAGACTGAATTAATGTCATTCGGAAGCTTGTTCTCCAGGTCCGAAAATCCATATGCTTTGTCCAGAAGGATGTCCTTACCGGAGTATACTGTCACAGACATGGCAGCAGTCGTCGCTTCATGTTCTTTTACCAAAGCATCAATTTTAGTTTCCAATTCGGAGACGGATAACCCCGACGGTAGGTTGTTATTGGCTTCTGCAGCGGCTGCAGTATCTACAGAATAAAGTGATAAAACTACAGTAAAGATTAAGATATAGAAAAATTTTTTCATAATAAGTAAATCCCCCTATTAATATACTTTTTCATCTTAGCATATAGGATATGGAAATTCCACCACAGATTTCCACTTAGTAAAAAAGCAAATATATCAGAATATGGAAAATATCAGGAAAAATGTAATATAATTATGCTATTGATTAAGTAAAAGAAGATGGGGTTGATAATTTATGCCAAAAAAAGTACACCCACGAGTGATTGTATGTAAATACAATCACTCGTGGGTGTACTTCTTATTTCTTTATAGTTATTACTTTCAATTGTAGGAGAGGATAACTCAATCAATCGAATTAATTGCGGTTTTGCAGGATACCATCAATGATACCGTAATCTTTAGCTTCCTCCGCAGTCATATGATAATCCCGCTCCATATCCTTTTCAATGACATCAATTGTTTGACCGGTTCGGCTGCTGTAAATATCATTCAGCCTCTTCTTAGAACGCTGCATCCAATCACTATAGATTTTAATATCAGTGGCCTGACCCTGGAGTCCACCTGAGATAGAAGGTTGATGGATCAAGATCTCACTGTTCGGTAATGCAAATCGCTTTCCCTTTGTGCCGGATACCAGCAGCAGAGAAGCTGCGCTTGCTGCCATACCGAGGCAGATTGTTGAGACATCACATTTAATAAAGTTCATTGTATCAAGGATCGCAAAGGCATCGGTAACGGATCCCCCTGGGCTGTTGATATAAAAATTGATATCTTTGCCGGGATCCTCCGATTCCAGAAAGAGCAGCTGGGCCACAATCAGGCTTGCGGATTCATTGGTTACGGCATCATTCAACATGACAATCCGTTCATTTAAAAGTCTGGAAAATATATCATAAGAGCGTTCGCCACGGCTGGTCTGCTCTATGACGTAAGGTACTAGAGAACTCATTATTCCTCCATGCAATACTATGCAGCCATCGCCTGTGTACGGTTCTGATATGTGCGAAGACAGATAATATTGTTCTGCTGATTACAGCGATATGTTTTACGATAGTTACCGGGTGTTATATGATAAATACGCTTGAAAGCTCGAGAAAATGCCTCCGGGGAGCCATATTGGTATTTCAGTGCAATATCAATGATTGGTTGGTCGGTTTCCCGCAGTTCTTTCGCAGCACTCTCCATACGTTTTTTGCTGACATAACTGCTGACGCCTTCCCCAACGGACTGATGGAACAGTCTGTGATAATGATATTTCGATACAAAGGCTTTCTCGGCAAGTGTCTCAAGGGAGACATCCCCCGTAAGATTTTGCGCTATATACTCCAGTGAATTATTCATTTCTAGCACATGATCCATAAGCTCACCTCACTTAGTAATGATGCTACCATTATAAGCGTTCTTATATAAAATGTCTTGATAATTTTTGCTCAATTTATTAAGCATTCAGCTTCGGATGATTCTTATGATTGTGCATGACATAAATGATTTGAAGGATATCCTTATATTGGATATAATTAACTTACTATTTTACAGAACATCGGAGGAGAAAATGAAAGTATATTTTAGCGGAAATTTCCGGGGACATGTGCAGGGGGAAAGAGCCGGGAAAAGAATAGTTCTTAATCGCTGCTTTGAATGGGATGGCTACCCATGGAGGATTCCTGCAGTATATAGCTGCAGCAGAGGACTGGTAGTGGATTTTTGCAAGCAGATATCGCTTCATAAAATCAGGCAGTACCTGGAACAATGTGAATCCCGAATACAGGGCAAGACGATGACTGCGGATGAGGTCGAACGGATGGGTTCTGAAAATCCTATGAGTGAATTATTGAACTGTAAGGCTCTCGTCAACGGACGGACTGTCGAAGGCATGAGGACATGCAGTATTTGGTATCCTTATCGGTCAGAAGAGGGAACGGGAGTAGAGCTGATGAATGAATTATTGGAGGAATACCATTGTGATAAAGAGCAGGGCTGGCAGTTTGTCAGAATGTCACTGCCATGGCCATATAAGAGAAAACCGAAAAAGATTACCTTAAGGTTACTGTTTGAGCCATACCAAATGCTTTATCCTTGCAAGCTGCACTTTACAAAGAAGGTGGGAGACAGCGAGGAGCAGCTTATCGTGTGCCATCCGGTTACGAAGAAGGAATATCGCTTCATCCTCGGAGAAATGGAAGCTGGGGTGCTTCCTGATCACGCCTTTCAGCATAGAAAGGGATATGAGTTTCCAAGGCATTATGCACAGTTAAATTATCAATATGAAGCTGAGCAGGGTCATTCGGAGTTCATGATCAATGATTGCAACGTAGGGGACCGACCGCGGCAAATAGGATCAGACGAGATAAATCCGAATACAAATGGAGCATCATCCGTCGGAATCATCGGAGGTTCTTTTGGACCGTCTGCGGTATTCGTACCGGATTCAGAAAAGGTGTGTATGATAAAAAAATCTCTTGCCATCTCTTCCCTTCATTTCGAACCGGTGAAGGAGGTTGAATGGAGAGTTAGTGCCTTTGTACAGAGAGGAGAGGCACTCACCCTGGAGTTTACCATTTGAAACAGTAAGGTTGTGGGATAGCATCCGGTTATGGTATAATCTGCCTTAACAATAGATAATTAGGGGGAAATAGTGTGGAAGCAGGAAATGGTAAACCCAGGTATTTGTATATCGATAACCTGAGACTGTTAATGATTGTTTTTGTAGTGATGGTACATCTTTGTGTTACCTATAGTGGGATAGGAAGCTGGTATATCAATGATGTGGGAGAACTGGATACATTAAGCACCGTGGTGTTCGGGTTATTTCAATCCTTTACAC
>JAEZLY010000212.1 GCA_023414985.1 Bacillota bacterium
GTCTTCCTACTGTACCATTAGCTTTCTGTCAGGGATTGTGTATCGATAAGGCTCGTCTCACCTTTTAAGATATGAAAGAACTTACAAACCAAATCTCAGCGTTTATTTATTGCTAATGTAATATTCCTTCTGGTATTTACCGTACTTTCGCCCATAATATTTATAATCTGCAAGCTTTGTGTTCACCTTGTTCAGAACAACACCCAGAATTCTGACTTTTCCTTTTTGAAGCTGTTCTTTCACCCTCAGGGCAAACTTATAGCTGATCGCACCTGCTTCAATAACAAAGACCACACCATCACACTGTTCTGCTACTACCACACTGTCAATTACACTTCCAAGCGGGGGAGTATCAATGACGATATAATCATATTCTCTGCGTAATGTTAGAAGCATTTCTGTAAAGGCCGTACAGCCCAGAAGCTCCGCAGGATTTGGGGGTACCGGACCGGTGAAGACAATATCCATATGCTCGATGTTGGTTGTATAGATGATTTCTTCCAGTTCATTTTGCCCTGTGAGGTATTGCGTCAGCCCGTTAACAGCAATATCCGGCTTATATCTTCCGATAATGACGGATTTCCGAAGATCAGCATCCAGAAAAAGCACTTTTTTCCCGCTTTCAGCAAAGGACACTGCCAGCTGGAAGGAAACATTGGATTTCCCTTCATTAGGAATACTGCTGGTAAAGCAGATGACCCTTACATCACTGCCGCAAAAACGGATATTTGTTCTTAAAGATTTATATGCTTCATTACTTTTATAATCAAGGCTGTGAAGCTCCCCCAAAAAAACCTGTTGCATCCTTCTTCTCCTTTACATCTGTAAAACTGTTTTCTTTCTGCCCCAGCTTTTGTTCCGACTACGTTTCTGATACCATCTCTGTCTCCTGTAGCCTTCCTCTTCCAGGGGAATCGTGCCCAGAATAGTCAGACTAAGATACCTCTCGATATCTTCACTGGTTTTGATACTGTCATTCATATAACTACTTACTATAATCATAAGAGCAGTTAACAGCGTACCTACAGCTGCACCTAAAAATGTATTTGTTCTGATATGAGGTCCATCCGGTTGGTCGGGTAGATTACCTTGCTCTACAATATTTACTTTCTCAAGCTCCATCACATTGACCATCTGCTCCGCTGAAACTTCCGCGATGGCATCAGCAATATTCTTTGCCATAGTGGGATCTCCGTTCTTTACACTGATTTCAAGTATTCTGGTGTCCAGAGGAATATTTACCTCAATCAGCTCGGATAGTTCTTCATACGTTAAGAGTAGGTTCAGTTTTTGAATTACCTTTTCTATCACCGGTCTGCTTTTGATCAGGATCATATAATCCTTCGTAAGCTGAGTTCCGGTTTGTAGATCTGAATATGTAATTTTATTCTCATCTTGTCGGTTTATTACATATACTTTTGCTGAAGAGACGTATACCGGCTTTATTACATAGCTGCTGACTGACCACATGACAGCTGCTCCGAGTATCCCAACAATCAGGATGAGCCAAAGATAATGAATTAGCATATACGTCAGTTCCTTGAGGTTAATATTGATGGTATCCTTATTCATCTGATCCATGTAACAGCTCCTTACCTTGTCAAATTATCTTGTTTATTCATTAGAAATGTCATTGGGTTGTACCACATAATTAAAATCTTCTACCATAGAATTATGTATCTTTCTAAGTTTTTATTGTAGGTCTTGTTTTGTACAATCCCCATTATTTACCAGCAAGTGAATTATATCTCAGAGTTTTAACGAATTCAATGTCTATATGTAAAAAAGAGGAAAATCCGATTTACAGATTTTCCTCTTTTTTAACAGCATCTCTATTAAATTGTCGGTAACCTCTCCCATATGACCCTAAATCATAAAATAGTTTCATGTTTTTTACTATATACCCTGATCTATATTATGAATTGACCGAAGACCAGCCGGCTTCTCCTCAAAGGAGCGCAACCGCTTCTCCATGACCAACAGATCCCACCACTCGTCAAACTTATATCCGGTCTTTTCATATACCCCAACCTTGGTAAACCCAAACCTCTTATGAAAGGCGATACTGCTTTCATGAGAGTTTGTGATCAAGGCATAGACTGTAAAGTATCCCTGCTCCCTTACCAGTTCCAGCAGTCTTTCATACAGGAGGGAAGCGATTCCCTTCCGATGCTCCTTTTCATCGATATAGACGGAGCATTCACAGTCCCAATCGAAGGCTGCACGTTCTTTAAATCTTGAACAGTAAGCATAGCCAACTATCCTACCATCTTGCTCGCATACCAGCCACGGAAACTGCTCCAGCACCTTCTTCATTCGGTTCCGGAACTCCTCCACTGATACAGGCACATACTCGAAGGTAATCGCAGTATTTAATATATATGGCTCATAGATGGCATAAATATCCCGAGCATCCTCAAGTGTGGCCATCCTGATTGTGTAACTGCCTTTCGTATTACTTGATAATCCCGCTTCCATCTTACTCCTCCATTTATCTCATGCTTGAATTATAGGAACTGATTCATATTGCTGCCGGATCCGGCAATATAATCCAATCAGCAGTTTTATTCCAACCCGGTAATCAGCTCCCGAATCTTTTCCAGAAGCCTAGGCTGTATCTCAGGATAGGTCCAGTGCAGTGGAAGCTGATCAAAAAGCTCTATCTTCTCTATCTCATAACCTGGTAGCTGATCAAACCTTGTAATGTCCGCATAAAAGAGCATACCATAGGTCTCTTCGGCTTTCCCGAAGGTTTCTCCGACTTTTCCGAGAGCTTTTATAGAGGTTTCTTCCAGGTTACTTACCGAATAGACACAAACACGCTTCATGCTGTACTCGACTGCCCCGGACTCCTCATACAATTCCCGTCTGGCCGTTGTCTCGATGTCCTCACCGGCTTCCCGGTGTCCTCCCGGACATTCATAAGTATCTCTTTCCTTATGCTTGCAGAATACCCACTTCCCATGACTCCTCGAGACGATTACTGCAAATTTAAGCAACTGGTCTTCCACAATATCATAAAAATTAACTTGAAGCATTCCCAACTCCCCTTCCGTAGCCTATTATACATCAACCGACCGGCATTCGCACTATAAAACTGATATTTCGAAAATCTCATGCATAGTCAAACGCTAAATCCAGCGTAATGCCAGCATGGAGAAGTTTTGTTTGTATGACGTATTGTCTCGAACCAAAAGAAGGAGGTGTCGCTCTAAATTGTACGGCAACTTTGCAAACTGGAATGTTTATCACATCAATACCTAAAACGAATAGCGTGGGAATGATTACTCCATAAGGAGACCGTTTGCCGCCATCGGTACTT
>JAEZLY010000017.1 GCA_023414985.1 Bacillota bacterium
TACTTGCAATGGATGCCTTCGCTTGACTAATAGCGGAGGAATATCCGACAACTGCCATAGGAAGACATGCTGCAAAATATAACATTCCCTTTGCTAAAGACAGATTGCTTGCACCACCGAAGATACCGATCTGTGACAGAGTAATGAAGGCAATCAGCAAACCATAAATACCCTGTGTACCGGGTAACAGCTGAAGAATAAGGACCTTACCGAATTTGGAAGGGTCTTCCGTCACAACTCCTGCACCGGTTACACCTGCCATACCTACACCTTTTGCAGAACCTGCACCCGCACATAAGGCAGATGCCGCTGCTCCCAATAATGCAAAAACAATACCAAAATCATTCCAATTAATTCCCATCTTATTTACTCTCCTTAACTTTGTAATATTTTGTTTTCATATGAAAGGGGTCAAATGCACGTCCTCCGCCCCCATAGAACTTTCCGAAAAACTCAACATACTGCAATCTGTTCGTATGAACATAGGCTCCTAAGATATTGATGGCAAAATTGATGGCATGTCCGAGAAGAAGGATAACGATCATGATAATGACACCAACCACTCCATTTGCAGCCATACCTGCCATCTTATTAATTACGGAGGCAATAACGCCGGAGGCGAGTCCCAGAGCCAGCAATCGGGAATAGGATAATACATCGCTTAAATATCCGGTAATACCGTATAATGCATATGCTCCTTTTAAAAAGCGTTTGATAGGATTTCGTGATTCTCTTCCGTTCGTTAATATGATGACAACCGAAGACAATACAGCAATAACCGCGGATGCTGTAACCAATCCCTTAGGAAGAACAAAGGTTAATCCCAGAATATTCTTGATCATATCGAGGGAAACCAATAATAAGGTACTGCTTACCACTAACATAAACCAGGATAAGGCATCATATACGATTGCCAGATAATCCTTCTGCTTTATCAATTGATAGATTTTAATACTTAAGCCTGTTAATATGTGGATAATTCCCAAAATCATGGAAAAGCTTAACATCTGCATCGGCCTGTTCACGGGAATAAACCATAACGCGGGAATAACAGGCAGTTCGGTAACTCCAAAGAATTTAGAGCCGATGACGTCAAAGATATCACCGAAATAACTTCCGAACATGATTCCCCAGAACGTTGTAGAAATTCCGCAGAACAGAAACATTTTAAGGAAATTCTTTGTAAACTGCTCCATTGAATTTTTGCCCTTGATCAGACAATAGGAGCAGGCAATTATCATCAGGGCACCATATCCTACGTCGGCAAGCATGATACCGAACAGAAAATAATAGAACAAAGCCATGATAAATGTAGGATCAGTTTCTCCCTTTCCGGGAAGGCTGAAACCTTCAACCACCCATTCCAGGGGTTCTGCAAACCCATTATTCTTCAGGAGTACAGGCACGTCCTCGTCTTCCTTGACATCCTCCAGCTCTATTGCCGCTTCAAAACGATCCGACAACTCTTTTTCAAGATTCTCTGATTGGTTTTTTGCTATATAGCCTGTGATAAGGAATACATTTTTTGATTGAAGGAGCTTACCGATTACCTCATATTTATCAAATCTCATCCTGTCATAATCCTGCAGGAAAAGAAGCTCCTCCCTTACCACTGCTAATTCTTTGATTTCAAGCTCTGCCTTTTCTATCGCTGTTCTGGTTTGGCTGATTGTTAATTCAAACTCCTTCAGCTGCTCAGTGGGAGCTTTATCACTTGAAACACTCGGATAGGAAAACTCCATAGACCTTAAAACTTCAAATACACTTTCTGCATTCTTTTTCGTACATAGTACAAAGATACAGGTCTGCTCCTTTGTAGCGCTGATAATATCCACATTAACCGGCATATAATCTGCTAACTTTTCATAAATTGACTCTAAAGCAACAGTCTTTGGCAATGTACCAATAAAGCTTTTGGTAAAGGCCGTTTGTGAAAACTGCAAGGGTATATCTAAAGATGTCCAGGGCTTAAGCATTTCGGACTGTACCTCAAGTCTTTGAATTTCAGCCCTGCACTCAGCAATTTCTTTATTTAAGGCAATAATCCGGTTTGCCTTACGTACCGTTGGCTCATGTTTTTCTTTAAAGGCATCATATTCCTCGCTGGATACAACCTTTCTGCCGTTAAGCATAGAAAGTAAAGGCTTTTCCACCGGAGCATATTTATCTAAAATTTCCGATGCATCCTTACAGATATTGATGCTCTTTTCAAAATTCGTTTTTGCATAAGAGGTATCGGTTTTATGAAAAATATCGTCTTCCTGCAAGTTATCGCTGATTTCCACAACACCCCGGCGCTGAAGCATTTCCAGCAACGGTTTTCGGTCTTTTTTTAGTGCATAAATATATATTCGCTGCATTTGCAGCATCGCCATTATGAATACACCTCCTTTTTGATGTAAACTTTCTGTTTATTTATATAATATTAGATAAAACAAGGTTTATGGCTGTTTCTTCTTTACCATTGGCCATCTCCCTCAATAGCTTTACTTCTGTTTCTGCCTTCTGCCTTGCTGCCTCCAGTAACTCTCTTCCTTTCTGCTCAGCTTGAGCAATACTTTTTTCATTCTTGACCTGAGTCTGTTTGGTTAACTCTTCCAGCAGTCTCTTCGCTTCCTGCTGAGCTTCCGCTATGATCTCCTCCTTTTTCCGAATTGCTTCCTTTTCCATGTCCGCAGCATTCATCTCCGCCTGGCGAACAGCTTGTACAGCTTCCTTTGCCATTAACTCACCTCCAGAAGATTGATCAATGTACATAATATAACATTACTATTATACTTGAAAATGCAATAATATTCAACAACCTAGTACATTTTGAATTTATTTCTTGTGGATATTGTCTATAATTTTTCAATAATTGATACTTTTATTTATTAATTCAAGAAAATCTTATCTAAAAAGTTGTATTACCAGAACAAAGTGTCAATTTCTAGAAACGGGCACTAAAAAAACTTCCTGCCGCAGTCTAAAATCATACTGATATCAGTGATGATCTTAAACCGAAGCAGGAAGTTTTTCTCAGACAATAGTTTGGCTGCGAACAACCGATGTCCAATCTTATCGTTTACTCCTTCTCCCTCTAATTCATAAACGAAAGCATTGTCTTTTTCCGTGAATGTCTTCATTCCTATCAGTTAAGCCTTCTTCTATATTTATAAAATACTCCCCAGCATCTCTAAATGAATTGAAAGACTTAATAATAGGAACGTTTGCGATTACTATGACCTGGTTTTTAAGTTGTATACAGATTCTCCGGGCAGTACCTTTCCCTCAATAACCACTCTTTCAATAATTGATGCCTTCGGATTCTCGATCAGCGCAATCAATTTCTCAGCGGCGCGTCTCCCCAGAGCGCCGGTGTCCTGCTTTACAGTGGTAATCTTCGGGTCCAATACCTGTGACAGCGTTATTCCGTCATATCCCGCTATGGAGACATCTTCCGGAATACGTAGCCCTCTTTCCTTAATAGCATTGATTCCCCCGATGCAGGAAAAATCATCGGGAAAAATGATACAGGTAGGGCGGTCCTTCAGCTCCAGAAGCTCCCTTGTCAGCCTTGCCGTTGTATCAGGATCATGATAGATACCGCTTTTTACATAATCATCGGAAACTTCAATTCCGAGTTCTCCCAGAGTCCGATAAAAGCTCCCCACTCGATTCTGGGTTACGGAAGAATCCGCTCCATGGATGTATGCTATTTTTCTATGCCCCATGTCATGAATATAGGCAATCAAATCCTTGATTCCCTTTGCGTTATCTGACATGATGGCGGTGCGGTTGTCAAAAACATGATCGATCGTGACGACAGGAAGCTCTCCGCGAATAAGCTCGGAAACCTGAGGATCAGTAAAATCGATACAGGCAATCACTACTCCGTCTACCCCTCGGTATTTGCTGTGTTCATAATAGGACATATTCTTTTGTCCCGTATGCTTACTGATGAAAGTTATATCATAACCGTTTCTTTCCGCTTCTACCTTAAAGCTGTCCAATACATTGGCAAAATATTCATGGGTTAAGCCGCTTTGTGCCTCGTCCACAAATAATACACCAAGGTTATAAGTACGGTGAGTCTTTAAGGCTCTTGCGGAGGAGTTCGGGAAGTAGCCCATTTCTTTCGCAATTCTTCTGACATTTTCTTTGGTAGTCTCTGCAATATCACTATGATCATTGAGTGATTTACTTACAGTCGCTACCGAAACTCTGCATTTTTCTGCCACGTCTCTGATTGATACCATATAAGCTCCTCGTAAAGTATTTCTGTATTTATGCCGCTTAATCGTTTTCTGAAATGCATTTTCGGCATTTTGACTATTATTAACTGGTTTCAAATGGTCTTATCCAGTATATTGCTGAATTAAATATAGCAAATTGAGCTTATTTTATGTTTTTCTCAGACAAATTATTATTTTTTCTGAATACTAAACCTTTATCAACAATCATTATCTTAAACCTTTTCTAATGTTTTTGCAAGTATTTTTTTCATTTCAACTATTTATTTACTTAAACGTTTTCTACGATTACGTATAAAAATTCAACAATTATTTAATAGTTTTTTTATGAAATTGTACGAATTCGCTATTG
Organism: Bacillota bacterium; assembly: GCA_023414985.1. Taxonomy (GTDB): domain Bacteria; phylum Bacillota; class Clostridia; order Lachnospirales; family Lachnospiraceae; genus Mobilitalea. The sequence goes on from JAEZLY010000017.1 coordinate 4,585, forward strand.
CATTTAAAAAAAAACGATGTATGATAATGCTATATCAATTGTCGATTGTTAGGAGGTATGGAATGGAAAAGGTCATTAGTTTATTGTTTGATATAGAGAGAAAAGCTAATCAGATAATAGAGCGGGCGAACATTGAAAAGAATGAATTGTTTGAAGAAAACGAAAAGGCAATTAAGGCTATGGAAGCCGAGATCGCGGATGAAAACAACGGTAAAATCAATGTACTTGTGGCCCAGGCCGATAAAGAAATCGAACAGGAAAAGCAGCAATTAATTCAAAACAGCGAGAAACAGCTGAGTGATCTGGAGGATAATTATCGCAAAAACCACGACAACTTAGTAAATAAAGTATTTCAAAGTATAATTCAGTTATAACCTTTTATTATTAGATCATAAATATATGACTGTTCTATCATTATATTTATAAGAAGTTTCTAATACTATATTTATTACTGCCGCTCTCGTAGCACGGTATAAAGAAGGTAAAACTCTTAAAGTATGTACCATATCGTTTGGTATAGACTTAATACAGGTTATAAGGAGGGTTCCTATGGATTCTACTTTGTCATACAGCGGGATTAACACGAAAGTGAAAGCAATGCATCCCAAGCTGATCAGTCCGGATGACTATCAGAAAATTTCGAACATTGATGCTGTTCCCGACTTAATTGCTTTTTTAAAAAAGCATCCTGGTTATACTGAATTTTTTCAAAAATACGACGAGCGCGAAATTCACCGTGGTGAAGCGGAACGCGTTCTGATTAACAGTCTTTATATGGATTATACAAAAATCTTCCGATTTGCGAATGATGAACAGCGGCTGGATTTACAGTTAGTTTTTTTCCGTTATGAAATCAATGTCCTTAAGACCTGCATCAGGTTAATTCATAATAAGGAAAATCCATATGATTTATCTGTATTTCAGCCCTTTTTTAGTAAGCATTCTCAAATCAATGTCACTGCACTGTCCTCATCCCGGTCTATGGATGAATATATTCAGAATTTAAAGGGAACCGAATATTATACGCTGCTATCCAAACTGCATGCGAAGCCCGGATTGACCTCTTTTGATTATGAAATGACCTTAGATGTTTATTATTTCACAAAGTCGTGGAGGTTGAAGGACACCATATTGTCCAAAAACAGCCGAAAAGCGTTTACACAACGTATGGGTACCGAAATAGACTTACTGAATATCATGTGGATATATCGCTCTAAAATTATGTATGATATGAATGCCGCACAGATTTTTACCTATCTGATTCCCGTCAACTATAAGCTGACACCGGCACAGCTCTCCCGTCTTGTACAGGCGGTTACGATTGAAGAATTCATTAATAATCTAAGCAGTACCAGATACAGAAAATTCATTGAGTTCCTGAAAAACGGAACGATGGAGTATGAAGCCAACCGTATTATTAATAAGATTTACTTGTCCAATATTACCAGATATCCCGCATCCATGACGACAGTAAATTATTATCTGTTCCTTAAGGATATGGAAATCGGCCGGTTAACTTCTGCATTGGAATGTATCAGATACGGCCTGGAACAAAAGAAAAAACTGGATTACATTCTGCAAATATAGAACTGGAGGTGTGAATTAATGATTGAGAAAATGAGATTTCTCAGTATTACCGGTCCGAAAGAAGACTTTGACCGAGTAGTAAATAAATATCTGACAAAATATGATATTCATTTGGAGAATGCTCTGACTGAGCTAAGTACCTCCTATAACCTAAAGCCTTTTGTCGAGAATAATCCTTATAAGGAACTAATTGCGAAATCAGAAGATTTGGTGAAGAAGTTGGAACCGGGTGAGCAGCTTGCGGGCGAACTGATGTCCGCAGATGAGGCGACCAATGTAATCAATGCCGCTTACGATACGCTCTCGGATTTGAATGAGCGTAAGCGCGAATTAAAGACCCAAAGGCATGAATGTAATGAGCTATTGCTTCAGATTGAACATTTCAGGCACCTGGACTACGATATTCATAAAATCATGAACCTAAAGTTCATTAAATATCGTTTCGGCAAGGTTCCTCATGAGTTTTATACCCGTTTTTCCAAATATGTGTATGAGAACCTGACCACTGTATTCTATGAATGCGAACGTGACAGGGACTATGTATGGGGAATCTATTTTGTCCCTGCAAATGAAGCGGTTAAAATCGATGCCATCTATGCTTCCATGCATTTTGAACGTGTGAAGCTTCCGGACGCTTATGAAGGTACACCGGAAGAATCCTTCAACTCCATTATGGCAAAGATTAATGAAATCAATACCGAGCTAAATGAAATCTATGCGGAAATCAAAGAACGACTGAACAGTATTTCCGATAAGCTCCTTTTAGCACATCATACCGTCTCCGTACTATCCACGAATTTTGATGTCCGCAAGCTTGCCGCCTGTACCAGGGATAAGGGCAAGAATGAAGTATTCTATATTATCTGCGGATGGATCACGGAAAAGGATTCCACTTCTCTCTTAAAGGATGCAGAAAAGGATTCGCTGGTTTATGTTGTGATTGATGACGGACAGTCCGATGACGATAAAAAGCCTCCGACGAAACTCAAGAATTTTAAGCTCTTCAAGCCGTTCGAGATGTTTATCAAGATGTATGGTTTACCGGCCTATAATGAAATAGATCCTACTTCCTTTGTGGCCATCACCTATTCCATCATCTTCGGTATCATGTTCGGTGATGTTGGTCAGGGCTTGTGCCTGGTAGTCGGCGGGCTACTGATCTATAAATTTGCCAAGATGAGCCTGGCAGCAATCATCTCACTTGCCGGTGTATTTTCAACCGTATTCGGTGTCCTTTACGGAAGTGTGTTTGGCTTTGAGGATTGGATTAAACCCATATGGTTATCACCCAGAGAAAATGTTATGACCATGCTGATTACGGCAGTCGGCTTCGGAGTGTTCCTGATCATCGTTTCCATGCTGATTAATATCGTGAACGGTATTAAGGCCAGGGAATGGGGACGTGTCCTGTTTGACACCAACGGTGTTGCCGGCTTGGTATTCTACGGGATGCTGATTGCCTGTGTTCTTTTAGTATTCACAGGACATGCATTACCGGCAATCATCTTTTTTGTTTTATTCTTTCTCCTGCCATTGGTACTGATCTTCTTCCGCGAGCCTTTGACCCATATTCTCGAACGAAGGAAGCAGATCATGCCGGAACATAAAGGGATGTTTTTCGTCGAATCAGCCTTCGAGCTGTTCGAGGTATTGCTCAGCTATCTGACCAATACCATCTCCTTTCTCCGTATCGGTGCCTTCGCTCTGAGCCATGCGGCTATGATGGGCGTCGTCATGATTATGGCCGGTGCGGAAAAACCGAATATTATTGTAATTGTAATAGGTAACATCATCGTAGCCGGCATGGAAGGTCTTGTCGTCGGCATTCAGGTTCTTCGTCTGGAGTATTACGAGATGTTCAGCCGCTTCTACAAGGGAACAGGGAAAGAATTCAAACCATATAAAGGAAGCAAATAATTCCGTAAAAACGGAATACAGTTTATTTAAACTAAACATGAACTTCAACCAATAAGGAGGAAAATTATTATGGCAACTAAAATCGTTCTTGTAATCGCATTATTACTTAGCATCGTTATTCCTTTCGGAGCATTTTTAGCAAGTAAAAGAACCAAAGGTGGCTTTAAGGCTTCCATCGGCTTCAATGTATTCTTATTCTTCAGCATCCTGATCCTTGCAAATATCATGATGTTCTCCGGACACACAGCATTTGCTGCTTCCACAGCAACTGCCGCAACCAGTACTGACAGCTGGAAATTTATCGCTGCTGCTCTTTCTACCGGTTTATCCTGTATCGGCGGTGGTATTGCCGTTGCAAGCGCAGCATCCGCAGCATTGGGTGCAATCAGCGAGGACTCTTCTATCATGGGTAAATCCTTAATTTTCGTAGCTTTGGCAGAAGGTATTGCGCTCTACGGCCTGATCGTATCCTTCACTATTTTAGGTCAGTAATCAATCAGATTTGGAGGGATACTGTATGCGTATGTATCTTATCAGCGATAATATTGATACTTATACCGGCATGAAGCTGGCCGGTGTAAGCGGCGTTGTGGTTCATACCAAGCCGGAATTGAAGGATGAACTGGATAAAGTGCTTGCCGATAAGACGATAGGCATTATTCTTATTACTGAGAAGCTGAGTAATGAGTTCCCCGAGATCATCAATGATGTAAAACTGAACAAACGAATTCCATTGATCGTGGAGATTCCGGATCGACATGGAACAGGTCGTAAGCCCAACTTTATCACTGACTATGTCAATTCGGCAATAGGACTTAAATTGTAATCTCCGGAAAGGAAGGTCAATATGACTCTTGATGAAAAATTAGACCATTTTTACTCCTCGGTAATTGACAGTGCAACCAAGCAGAATATCGAGATCGTTGAAGAATATAAGAAAACACTGCAAAAGAATTATGAAGAACGCAAGGATGCTGCTCTCCGCAAGGCTGAAGCAAATTACCGTATGGCATCCGACAACATCATCCGGGAAAGAAACCGAAGGCTGTCTGCGGAAGCAATGGAAATCAGACGTAAGGTTTTGGAAAAGACAGCTGAGATCTCTGACCGTGTTTTCGAAGAAGTGAAACAAAAAATTACTGATTTTATGAAAACACCAGAGTATGACGAATTGTTATGTACCCAGATAAAAAGTGCCGCCGGCTTTGCAAAGGGGGATGTGATTACCGTATATATCAATCCTTCAGATGAACAGAAAAAGAAAATTCTAGAAGAAAAAACAGGCGTTTCCCTTACGGTTAGCGACCGTGATTTCATCGGCGGTACCCGTGCTGTTATTCCTTCCCGCAGTATTCTGATTGATAATTCGTTTTTAACAAAATTGGAAGAAGCAAAGAGTTCCTTCACTCTTTAGACTATGAAAGGGAGAGTTCGACCTTATGAATTTAACAGCTAAAATATTTGGTATTAACGGACCAATCGTATATGTCGGCGAAAATAAAGCCTTCAAAATGGGTGAGATGGTACTTGTCGGAAAGGATAAGCTTGTAGGTGAGGTCATCGGTCTGACCACCGGAAAGACAACAATTCAGGTGTACGAGGAAACCTCAGGACTGCGTCCCGGAGATGAAGTATATGGAACCGGCGCTGCTATCTCCGTTACTCTCGCACCCGGTATCATCAGCAACATCTTCGACGGTATCGAGCGACCGCTGCAGGAAATCGCCGCAAAATCAGGTATGTTCATCTCCAGAGGTGTCAGCGTCGAATCCCTTGATACGACGAAGCTTTGGGATGTTCATGTCACCTTAAAGCCCGGTGACAAAGTGTACGGTGGTACGATTATAGCCGAGGTTCCCGAGACGCGTGCTATCGTTCATAAATCCATGGTACCTCCCGATGTCCAAGGTACTGTAACAAAGGTTGTTCCGGACGGTAAATATACCATCAATGATACCATTGTAACAATTGTTGATAATAAAGGGCAGGAAAAAAATCTGACTCTGACTCAGAAGTGGCCGATCCGTGTTCCGAGACCGACCGCTAAGCGTTACCCTTCCGATCGCCCTCTTGTAACAGGACAGAGAATTCTTGATACACTCTTCCCAATCTCCAAGGGCGGCACTGCTGCTATCCCCGGCGGTTTCGGTACAGGTAAGACTATGACCCAGCATCAGCTGGCAAAATGGTGCGATGCCGATATCATCGTATATATCGGCTGCGGTGAGCGTGGTAACGAGATGACCGAGGTTCTTGAGGACTTTACGAAGCTGGTAGATCCCAAGAGCGGAAATCCGCTACTGGATCGTACTACTTTGATAGCAAACACCTCCAATATGCCGGTTGCAGCCCGTGAAGCAAGTATTTATACCGGTATCACTCTGGCGGAATATTATCGTGATATGGGTTATCATGTTGCCATCATGGCAGACTCCACCTCCCGTTGGGCAGAGGCACTCCGTGAATTATCCGGTCGTCTCGAGGAAATGCCCGCCGAGGAAGGTTTCCCGGCTTATCTGGCTTCCAGAC
>JAEZLY010000284.1 GCA_023414985.1 Bacillota bacterium
CTTATATATTGTTCTGGTATGCTCTCCGACAAGCTGATAATGCTCCTCGTCGTAGATATAATAATCATCATGCATCTCACTGACCCTGACCATACCTTCCACAGTATTCGGAAGCTCCACATACATACCCCAGTTGGTAATACCAGAGATGACACCCTCGAAGGTCTCACCGATATGCTCGATCATATATTCCACTTTCTTCATTTTCTCTACCTCACGCTCTGCTTCGTCAGCCCGGCGTTCAGTTTTACTGGAATGGTCCGCTACCTCATACAGTATCTTTTCGTAATGCTTGATTCGTTTTTCCCCCATCTTCCCATTCAGATTCTCCTTAATAATTCTGTGAATCTGAAGATCCGGATATCTTCGGATCGGTGAGGTAAAATGACAGTAGTATTTTGCCGACAGGCCAAAATGTCCTGTGTTCGCCACCGTATATTTCGCCTGCTTCATGGAACGCAGAGTCAGACGGCTGATTAATGCTTCCTCGGGTGTGTCCTCAACCTTGATCAATAGCTTCTGCAGCTCCTTCGGATGGATATCTTCCTTCCCAAGCTTGATGCTATACCCGAAATTATTGATAAAGATGGCAAGTTTCTTGATCTTCTCTTCATCCGGGTTATCATGGGTACGATAGACAAAGGGAATCTCCTGCCAGAAGAAATCCTCGGCAATAGTCTCGTTGGCGATCAGCATGAATTCCTCAATGATCTTCGTCGCCTTATTCCTTTCGTACGGCTTGATCTCTATGGGCTTTCCCTGCTTGTCTACGATAATCTTGCTCTCGGGAAAATCAAAATTAATAGAGCCTCTCTTGTGCCTTCTCTCACGAAGCACCTCTGCCAGCTCCTGCATCAGCTGAAACATCGGGACAAGCTCCTCGTATTCCTTAACTACTTCTTCATCCGTATTATCTACGATTTTAGCAACGTTCGTATAGGTCATCCTTCGGTCGGAGCGGATTACTGTCTCAGCAATTTGATGTCCGATCACTGTTCCCTTGGCATCGATATCCATAAAACAGCTTAAGGCAAGACGATCCACTCCGGGATTCAGGGAGCAGATACCATTGGACAGCTTGTGCGGCAGCATAGGAATTACTCGATCTACCAGATATACACTGGTTCCCCGCTTCAATGCTTCCTTATCCAGAACTGCATCCTCTTTCACATAATGGGTTACATCCGCGATATGAACCCCAAGATGATAGAGATCCCCTTCCTTACTGATGCTGATTGCATCATCCAAATCCTTCGCATCCTCCCCATCAATGGTCACTGTCGTAACCTCTCTGATGTCCATGCGCTTCTTTATTTCCTCCTGATCGATCTCCTCCGGAACACGATCCAATACTCTCATGACATCCTCGGGGAAATCCACCGGGAGATCATAAGCTCTGACCACCGACATAATATCCACTCCGGGATCATTCACATGTCCAAGAATCTCTAAGATTTTTCCCTCCGGATTCGTGGAAGCGTCTCCGTAATTGATCAGCTTCACCACAACCTTATGACCGGTGACAGCACCCTTGGTATGCTCCTTCGGAATAAAGATATCTTTGCCGAACTTCTGATTATCAGGAAGAACAAAACCGAAATTCTTACTTTTCTCAAAGGTTCCGATGATTTCATTGCTGCCGCGCTCTATGATATTAATGACTGCGCCTTCTCTTCTTCGTCCGGTCTGCTGACCGTTGACAATAGTTATCATAACCTTGTCACCATGCAGAGCCCCCTTGGTTGCATCTCCGGGAATAAAGACATCCTGTTCCTCTCCCTCGAGAATAACAAAACCAAAGCCTCTCTGTGTTCCGGAGAAGGTCCCTACTAAAACATCATCCCCGGGAATCCGATACCTTCCCTGGTTATCCAGCATGATCTTTCCTTTTGAAATCAACTGATCTAAAAGCAGCTTCAATTCATGCTTCTCGCCTCTCGGTACCTGTAATAAGCCTACCAGATCCTTAAAGCGCAGTGGCTTATATTCCTTACTTGAGAACATTTCCTCAAGCATTGACAATCTTTCTTCCATTAACTCATTTTTATTTTCTACTGGTTTCAATTGTGTGTCTTTCATCTGCAGCACCTACTTTTCTGGTATATAATAAGCCAACTCATTCATTTTCACAGACACTCGTATTCTTCATTACATGAACTTATTATTAGTATACCATAGATTACTTATTTTAAAATGATTTATGTATAAAAAAACACTCTGATTTACTTCAGAGTGTTTTGAATGTATATCTTCAGATTACCAATTCAGGCATAAAATAATGGAGAGAACTGCAAATGCACCTGCAAGGATTTCTGTTACCTTCTCCAATGTGCCTTCTGCAGAACGACCTTTATTCTTGCTCCAATAAGTCTCTCCGGATCCAACCAGGGTTCCTGATAAGCCTGCTACCTTACCTTCCTGCTTCAATACAACGAAGGTCAATCCGATACATACTAAAATATAAACAATCTGAACGATCAGCTTTAAAGCTCCCATGTCCACACCTCCTAGAAAACTAAAGTCAATTCTATCATAGAATACTAATTATTTCAACTTATTTTTTAATCAGTAAGGATTTCCCGGTCATCTCATCCGGCTTTACCATTCCCATCATCTCGATCATGGTAGGAATGATATCGGCAAGACATCCGCCTTCTGCTAAGGTATACTCCTTATCGTAATTGACAAGGATGAAAGGAACAGGATTAGTCGTATGCGCTGTAAAGGGTTCGCCTGTCTCATAATCCACCAACTGCTCGGCATTTCCATGGTCCGCACAGATAAACATCTGACCATCCACTGATAACAATGCTTCCACTGCTCTGCCGACACACTGATCTACTGCTTCAATTGCCTTAATCGCTGCGCTTTCAATACCGGTATGACCAACCATATCCGGATTAGCAAAGTTTACGATAATCACATCATATTTCCCGGATTTGATGGATTCTACCAGATGATCTGCCACCTGAAAAGCACTCATCTCAGGCTGAAGGTCATAGGTTGCTACCTTCGGTGAATTCACAAGAATACGATCCTCACCTTCGTTGGGTACTTCAACACCGGCATTAAAGAAGAAGGTTACATGAGCGTACTTCTCAGTCTCTGCTAGACGAAGCTGTGTCTTATGATGTGCAGCCAGGAACTGGCCGAAGGTATTATTCAATGAAATCTTATGGAATGCAACAATCTTATTCGAGATCGTAATGTCATATTCTGAGAAGCAGACATAGGTCAGCTCCATTCTCTTGCCGCGTTCAAAGCCCTTAAACTCATCATCACAGAAGACTCTGGTAATCTCTCTAGCTCTGTCCGGTCTGAAATTAAAGAAGATAACGGAGTCCTTCTCCTTAATCGTAGCAACCGGTTTGCCATTCTCCATTACGACGGTCGGCAGAACAAATTCATCGAATTTCTCAGCATCATAGGAGTTCTGTACAGCATTCACTGCATTATCTGCAGTCTCGCCCTCGCCAAGTGCCATAGCCCTGTAAGCCTTCTCCACACGATCCCAACGGTTATCACGATCCATTACATAATAACGGCCCATGACTGTAGCAATCTTACCGACACCGATAATCTTCATCTGTTCCCACAACTGCTCAACAAACCCTTTGCCGGAAGCCGGAGGAGTATCACGACCGTCTAAGAACGCATGAACATATACGTTGGTCAGTCCCTGCTTTTTTGCCATTTCAAGTAATGCATATAAATGTGTATTGTGGCTATGAACACCGCCATCGGAAAGCAGACCGTAGAGATGAAGGTCTGAACTATTTCTCTTGCAATTATCAATTGCGGCCATGAGTGCTGCATTCTTAAAGAAATCACCGTCTTTGATTTCTTTTGTAATTCTGGTAAGCTCCTGATAAACAATTCTTCCGGCACCCATATTAATATGGCCTACCTCTGAATTACCCATCTGTCCGTCGGGAAGGCCTACTGCCATACCGCTTGCATAGCCTTTTACAAAGGGATATTCCTTCATCAGACGATTCATCACCGGAGCATTCGCCTCCGCGATTGCATTCGCCTGTTTCTTTTCATTCAAACCATAACCATCTAAGATCATTAAAACTGTAGGCTTTTTACTCATACACATACTCCTTTACTATGAAGCCCGGCCTGCCAGACTTCCTTCCGCATAATCTGCTACAAACGCTGTAGTCCTGTTAACCTGTAATCTTCAAAAACTTATAAACTGTTAATCCTTTAAGCTTATAAACCAAACGCTTTTAAGTCAGTAATCCTAAGATTACTCCAATCCTCCCATAGGCTTATTCAACCTACCAAAGGCAAAAAACATAGAAAAATCTTATCAAAATCCCTTTAACCAGAGCATTTTCATCATACCCGATGTCCTGATTGTAAATTAATGTTACTACCAAAATTATTATGGCGAAAAATCATACCAATCATCAACATATCAGAATATAGTATATACTCAAACTTCGCGTTTTGTCAAACGTATCGCGAGTTTTATGAAATCATTCATTGAATAATCAATAACCTGAGATTAGTATCATGCCAGTCTGGCGACTAATATTGAGCTTAGGTATTTCTTATGCTCTGTCTTGGCAAATTTACAGAGCATTAGAAATACAAGCGAAATATTCCGGAACCGGAATAGTAAGATACAAATCGAAGGTTATATCATTCCAAAATCTGATTTCATAAAACTCTCGATCTTCAACACCCGAGAAGTTTGAGTCCCTATGGATCTTACTTATAATTTACAATCTTTCCGAAGTCAGCCTTTAAGCTTGCACCGCCAACCAGACCGCCGTCAATATTCGGCTGGGAGAATAAATCAGCTGCACTTGCTGCTGTTACACTGCCGCCGTACTGGATACGGATAGCTGCCGCTGTCTTGTCACAATAGATTTCAGCGATGCACTCGCGGATTGCCTTGCATACCTCTTCTGCCTGCTCGGTTGTAGCAACCTTACCGGTTCCGATAGCCCAGATCGGTTCATATGCGATGACTGCTGTCTTAGCCTGGTCAGCACTGACATTTAAGAAAGCGATCTTGATCTGCTGACGGATCCAGTCGATGGTAATTCCCTGTTCTCTCTGCTTCAAGGTTTCACCACAGCAGACGATCGGAGTCAATCCATGCTCGAATGCTTTTAATACCTTCTTATTTACGGTCTCATCTGTCTCAGCGAAGTACTCTCTTCGCTCTGAATGACCGATGATGACATACTTTACACCGATGCTGGTCAGCATATTGGGAGCTATCTCACCGGTAAAAGCACCGCTCTCTTCAAAATACATGTTCTGTGCACCGATAGCGATATTGGTTCCCTTTGCTGCTTCCAATGCTGTGGTCAGGGAAACTGCAGGAACGCAGAATACTACATCTGCTTCCTCAGTAACTACTAAAGGCTTTAATTCGTTGATTAAGGTAACGGTCTCCGCCGGAGTCTTATTCATCTTCCAGTTACCTGCGATAATCTTTCTACGCATAATTGTCCTCCTGAATTAAATTAATATACCTAGCACTTTATATAGTACAGGTTAACATTTTTATAGCTAATCAGACTGTAGCAAGCTTCCCTTTCATTTCATCCATTCAAAGAAAAGCTTGCTACTGTCCGCTTATTATTCAATTAATAATGCTTCAATTATTTATCATTAACTGCTGCAACACCGGGAAGCTCCTTACCCTCTAAGAACTCAAGGGATGCGCCGCCGCCTGTGGAGATATGTGTCATCTTATCACCGAAGCCTAAGATGTTAACAGCTGCTGCGGAATCGCCGCCGCCGATGATAGTAGTAGCATCGATCTCAGCAAGAGCTTTAGCTACAGCAATCGTACCTGCAGCAAAGTTGGAGAATTCGAATACACCCATCGGTCCATTCCAAACTACAGTCTTTGCACTCTTAATTGCATCTGCATAAAGCACACGGGTCTTCTCACCGATATCAAGCCCCTGCCAGCCAGCTTCGATCTCTCCGCGGCCTACGGTCTTGAACGGTGTATCATTGGAGAATTCCTGAGCAACTACAGTGTCAATCGGGATTAATAATTTAACACCCTTCTTCTCAGCCTTATCCATCATCTGCTTTGCATAATCAAGGAAATCAGCCTCTAATAAGGAATTACCAACCTCTTCGCCCAGAGCTTTCATGAAGGTATAAGCCATACCACCGCCAATGATCAGAGTATCAACCTTATCAAGAAGATTATCGATAACGGAGATCTTGCTGGATACCTTGGATCCGCCAAGGATTGCTACGAAAGGTCTTACCGGATTATTTACAGCATTGCCAAGGAAATCTATTTCCTTCTGCATTAAGTAACCAACAACAGAAGTCTTAACATACTGGGTAACGCCTACGTTGGAGCAATGCGCTCTATGAGCGGTACCGAAGGCGTCATCTACAAATACATCACAAAGAGAAGCAAGTTCCTGGCTGAACGCTTCGCCGTTCTTGGTCTCTTCTACTCTGTAACGGGTATTCTCAAGAAGAACAACTTCGCCGTCCTTCATTGCTGCAACAGCTGCCTTTGCGTTCTCTCCTACTACATTATCATCCTTAGCGAACTTTACCTCCTGGCCTAACAGCTGAGCTAATCTTACAGCTACCGGTGCCAAGGATAATTCAGGCTTCGGCTCACCCTTCGGCTTGCCAAGATGGGAGCAAAGAATGATCTTTCCTCCATCATTGATTAATTTCTTAATTGTGGGGAGTGCGGCTACCAGACGAACCTCATCGGTAATTCTGCCTTCCTGCAACGGAACGTTAAAATCACATCTAACCAATACTCTTTGGCCTTTTACATTAATATCATCAACAGTCTTCTTATTTAACATATATTTTCTCCTTTCAACTCTTTTCATAATAACGTTAATCACGTCTTCCAAGAAAATAAATATTCAATTTTTCCGGATGAACTTATTTGGAGATTATATAAAGAGTCTGCCTTGGCAGACTCTCGCGCCGCCGCGTAGCCTCTTGCGGCTATCTTCCGATTAAGCGGCGTGCGCATCCCAAAGCGAACTATGTTCGCTATACGGAGATGCTTTTTTATTCTATAGGTAAGTTCGAAGAACTTACTTTTAGAATGAAAAAAGGGTCCGGTCCTGAGAGACCGGACCCATGATGGATCAATTACGTATATTCAAACTTATGCTAATTCAGCAAAATATTTGATAGTTCTAACCATCTGGCTTGTGTAAGAATTCTCATTATCATACCAGGAAACAACCTTAACTAAGCTCTTGCCGTTCTCAAGGTCAGTAACCTTAGTCTGAGTACCATCAAATAAAGAACCATAGGTA
>JAEZLY010000033.1 GCA_023414985.1 Bacillota bacterium
AATTCTCATTACTTGACTTGCCATAAAAAAAGCCGCCTCCTTTTCGCACTTAATTTCAGTACGACAAGTGGTGACTGTACACTCATCCGTGTGTATCTTCATATTCCATACATTTTGACAAATCATATTGATTTGTCTCTGTAGTGTTTTATGAAATTCTTCACACGTTTTATCTGCCCAATGGCAGAACATTATATGGTACAGTGACTTGTCGCCAGTTTCATAACTTGACCTTCGCTCCACGGAAAACCTACCATAACAGGTAGCAACCTCACGTTTCAACGCTATCAATGTCACAACATTTGATATTATACACTAAGAGTAAATCATTTGCAAGTACTTTTTTTAAGGATTTTCAGCCTGTTTCCTTTCTTTTCTCGGGAAGGATAGTTTCCTCCCTTTCTATATTCTGCCACATAAGTTCAGAGATATTATTTCACGAATGGGGAGTAATTATGTATCGGCAGATACTACTTATATAGATTTCATTATCTTTGATCTTTCCACTCTTCGCGAAGCAGGCCATATTTTATCTCATCTTCCCACCTTCCGTTCTTAAAACGGATCTTGCGGAGGACGCCCTCTTTCTGCATCCCTAATTTTTTCATGATATTCTCGGAAGAGTGATTATTTGCATTGCAGCTGGCTACAACCTTATGAAAATCATGGTTTAAAAACAGTTCGTTTATCATAGCCCGTCCCATTTCTGCACCATAACCGAGACCCCAGTACTCCGGCTTGATAAAATATCCTATTTCACAGACACCACCCTGTTCCCGCTTGATCAGAACCTCATAATCGACGATGGCTATCGCCATATCATTGCTCATCAATACAGCAACAAACTGGTCTCCCTGTTCCTCCTGCTGTAACTTAAGAGTCTCCTGAAAGGCTTCTCCGGCCTCCTCTTCTGTTTCCAGTCGATCCAGATAAGCATAACGCATTACTTCCGGATTCATATACAACTCCTTAAAGATTTGAAAATCTCCATCAGATAACCTTCTATACTGTAATCTCTCGCTCGAAAGCATATAGTGATCCCCCCTAATATCATCCAGTTCTAACTCAGTCTCTTCTTATATTAATAGATTTAATTTTAAAATCGCCGCCTCCCATCTTTCCGACAGGAAGCGGCTGCATGATATATAATACTCTTTACTGTTACTTATATGACTCCTTAATATCCTGAAAGCTATTCCTCTTCAAGAAGGGCTTCCTGTATCAATACGGGGTCCGGCTCGGGAACATTTAATTGATGCAGGCTCCTGCTGAACCGAAAGCAACAGGTCCCCAATACTCCGAGGATTGCAATGCAGATATATAACAGCCCCAGACCGGCTCCATCTCCGGTACCGACCAATACATTCCAGACCGGTTTCAGATCCGAGGTTCTGATATACGGGATGAATACCTTGTCTGCCAGAATTCCGCCCATCAGATTACCGACCGGGATCGAAGTATACTGCAAGGTATTGCGTGCGGCAAATACTCTGCCCTGAAGCTTGATCGGGATATTGGTACGCATCATATATTCCACATTCGCCGTCAGGAAGGGGATCAGCACATTTCCCCCGAATACCGCGAGGGTCCAAACATAATAATTTCGTCCAATTCCCAGTAATCCGTTACAGAACAGAAAGGAAAAGGTCATAATGTTCAGGATCAGGGAAATACGCTTCTTCGGAGCAGGCATTCTGGACACAAAAATACTTCCGATCAATCCCGCAATGCTGATCGCACTGCTAACGATGCCAAGCTGGACATCATTGTTACCATTACGAAGCAGAATCATAGGTGCCATATCTGTGTTATATACTGCTGCCACAAGATTTACAAATCCCATAAACAGAACCAGACTGAAGATATCCTTCTTCGTCACCAGATATCGTATTCCGAAGATACATTCCGAAAGCAGTGATTTCTTCTCTCTTTCCTCCGTGCTGTGATCAGGGATCCTCACTCCGAATGCCAGTGTAAAAAATGCAAACAGGAAGGTGATAAGATCAATCATAACGATAATCTTAAGACCGAAGAATGCATACACCGTCGTAGCAACAATCGGCGCAAAAATGCCGATGAAGGAAATAAAGAAGCTGTTGATCCCGCTGATCTTCATGTAGTTTTCCTTTGGTACAATCAGCGAAATCGTAACTTCGGATGCCGGAAACTGAAAGGAATCCGTGACACCGAGGAAGAAATTAATCAGATACAGATACTCGATACGCAAGGTTCCGGTAAAGAGCATCAATAATACGCAAGTAGAAAAGAACGCTGCAATCGCATCAGCAACCAGCATGATGTTCTTCTTGTTCCATTTGTCACTGACTGCTCCCGAAAGGAAGCTTAACATAACCTCCGGTACCAGATAGCACACGGAAAGCAACGACATCGATAGTACGGAACCGCTCTGCTTATAAGACCACAGGATTAATCCAAAGCTGGTCAGCTTGCTTCCGAATTGGGATACGAACTGTCCGATAATCAGTAAATAGTAGTTTTTTTCTTGTTGATTTAATTTTCTAAAATTCATTTTAACTTTACTCCTTTAATTTTAATTTATTCTTCAAAGGATGCAAAGTCAAAATAAGACATTACCTCTCCATGCAAGTATCTCTTAATTGACTTTGCATGGAGTCAATAC
>JAEZLY010000166.1 GCA_023414985.1 Bacillota bacterium
AAATAATCCTTGGAATAATCCATCAGAGCCACAAGATCGGATGCGATGATGGAACCATCCTCCACATGGCATGCCACCAGTGGACTTGCATTTCGAAGGCTGTAGATGATCTCCGGCTGATCAGCAAATATGATACAGAAGGCATAGGCCCCTTCGATTTTCTCTGCCGCTTTTAAGATTGCTGCATAGGCATCCCCCTCGTACAGGCTGTCAAGCAGCATTGCAACAACCTCTGTATCTGTCTGAGAGACCGGTGTTCTGCCTGTATCAGCAAGCTCCACCTCAAGTGTATGATAATTTTCGATAATTCCGTTGTGAAGCAGGGTTACCTTCCCGTGGGTATGCGGATGGGCATTCACATCCGTTACCCCGCCGTGGGTTGCCCATCTGGTATGCCCGATGCCGCAGGTTCCGTTGATATCCTGCTCCTTTTCTGCTTTCTCTATCAGATCGGATACCTTTCCCACCGACTTAACCGTACTGATTCTGCTGCCGTCATACAAAGCGATACCCGCACTGTCGTAACCACGGTATTCCAGGGCAGCAAGACCCCCTAAAAGTATATTTTTAGCCTGACGGCTGCCTGTATAGCCAATAATTCCACACATAAATAAATCCTCCTATCCAATTTTCAAGGTTCATGATAACAGATGAATTCACAGCACAAGTAAGCTTTGCGGCGTTCGCAAAGTCAGATTTGTACCTAATTCATGTTCCTGGTTATGCCGCTGTTGTTTTGCCGTTGCCGGCTGTTTTCCTCGACATATACGCACCCAGGAGTACGAGAGAGCATCCGCCGAAAATTTCGATGACCCTCTACCTCGTTAACCTCCAAATTTCTGATCCCAATGGAGGTGCATGGCGCTAATTGATACATTTCTGTAAGACAGATCTTGGGTTGATCTTAGTGAACGGGTTACTGTTATCACAAATCTCACTCTATTCTATGTAGCTAACCTCCTTTTTGTTCAATTCTTATGTTCCGGATAATAATTTCTATCATTTATCATTCTGACCTTATTCGGGAGATTTTTGTGATGATGCCATGGTATCATTGTGCACGAAGATTGTCAATCCCTTACTCCGAGTAATCGGCAGACAAAAAACTCACATTTCATACAGGGTTGCCTTATTCGGTCGAAGCCCCTGTCGAACTGTGAGTTAATTGATTTTCTATTATTTATCCATTATTCATCCCTGTACCTATTGTTCTGCCTTCCGACCCCTTCCTTTCGGACATTATGATTCTGGTTCTGGTTTTCGGGCTTAACGGAATTCGTCGTTGTATTAAACAATTCATTCTGTTTTTTCTGGTTGGATTTTTCCTTCTGTTTCTGATCCATGGCTTCTCCTTCCTATGAACATTTTCGTCTGGATTAGTATGAATCAGTTTCCGTTCGGCTATACAGCCCTCCTAGCAATTCCCTTCGTGGACATGACGCAGGTGCTTCCTGGCTATTGCGGCAAGGCGATAGACCTTATTCACCGGAGTGGCCTCCCGATCCTGCATCCGATAACGAGGGAAGAATCGGGAAATATGAAGTGGAATATCGGGATTAAGAGAAGCGAGCCAGCCGGATAGTTCCTGCATCTCTTCTTCACTGTCATTCTCTCCCGGTATGATTAAGGTAGTAACCTCTACATGATTATTTTCAGCAGCAAGCTCGATCGTACGCTTCACAGTGGCCAGATCTCCTCGAAGCTTATGGTAGAACTCTTCCGTAAAGCCCTTTAGGTCGATGTTAAAAGCATCTATGACCGGCAGTAGCTCCTTTAGCGGTTCCTCACAGATATAACCGTTGGTTACTGCAACATTCTTTAACCCATGCTCCTTTGCCTCAGTCGCGCAATCCCGGACAAATTCGAATCCGATCAGAGGCTCGTTATAGGTATAGGCTATACCAATGTTGCCCATACTGCGCAGCTCAAGCGCTTTCCCTACCAGTTCCGGGACAGTTACCTGCTGTGTCTCTATCCCGTCGGCACCGACCATAGAGATATCGCAATTCTGACAGAAAGGACAATTTAAATTGCAGCCATAGCTCCCTACGGAAAGGATTCTGCTACCGGGATAAAAATGATACAGAGGCTTCTTTTCAATCGGATCAAGAGCAAGGGATGTCAACTTTCCGTAATTGTCACTGACGATATTCCCGTTTACATTCCTTCTTGCCTTGCAAAGCCCGATATGACCTTCTTCAATCTTGCATCGATGAGGGCATATCTCACACTCTACTCTCATTTATGTCTCACCACCTCGAAGCGTTCCATTGTAAAGGTCTCGTTATCATAGATACCCGCTTTCTTTTTGGCAATATCTATCTGCTGGGGAATCGTATCCACACCCTCCAGGTTCGGCAGCAGAAGGCCGCGCTTCCTTCCGGATGACACAATGACACCATATCTCTTTACATCCAGCTCCTCCATGGATTTGATCGGCTCGGCTTCTCCCAGCACGTCCACGCTGTAGACGAGCTCGTCCAGCTCACTCTTTGACACCGGAGGGAATCTTGGGTCCTCGAGTCCCGAGCTGACCGCATTCCGAAGGATTTCCTCCGCTATACTGTTCGTTACGGGGCTTATCGTACCGATACATCCCCGAAGGCTGCCGTGCTTCTTCAGCGAAACGAAAACTCCCGCCCTGCGGTTCGCAATCTCCTCCGGCAGATTCTCAGGCTGCTTCGCAGGCTTTCCTGTCATGACATAGGTCTCCAGAGATAGTCTCGCCAGATGAACGTATTCATCCTCCTGCTTCTGCAGCTCCTTGGCGATCTCCTTCTGTTTGTTCGTAAATATCTCATCAAAGTTCCGGCTCGGTGCTTCTCCTGCCAGCTTAAACTCACATACGGCATAGCCCACTCCGAAGGTCCCTTCATAAGAGAGGAAATCCGGTACTACCTCTCTGCCGCTCAGTGTACCTGCCATGATGATAAAGGAACGCAGACCGCACTCCGCTGCTTTCTCACAAAAGTCCGGATCCAGCTCCAGAAATTTTAAGAAGTCTCCTTCCTTCATCGCCTGTGTGACCTCATTATCGAATTCTACCCCTTCCTGTGTAAATCCGTAAGGCCCTTCCTCCTTCAGCTTATGGGAAAGATCCCCGCTGGCTACCATAACTATTCTGCGGTTCAGCTTCTCTGCGGTCTCATTGATACATCTTCCCAGATGGTAATGCAGTGGGAGAGATAAACCGGATAATCCTATCCTGACCAGTTTGTACGAATCGAGATATTGATTAATGAAATACAACGGCACCATCGTACCATGGTCAAGCTCCGGGTTCTTTTCCCCAAGCGTTCCGGCTTCGACACCTCTTCTCTCCGCTCTGTCCTCCAGCGCCCTCGTAAATTCCTCATCGTATTCTACGCGAAAGGATACCTGACTTGCACCGAATTGTCCCAGATCACCTTTTGCAGATTTGCCGGGCGAGATGTGAAAGTAATCAGAGTACATGATGGAGTGGGGTGAGGTTATAATGATTGTATCCGGCTTCAATGCTGCAATTCTTTTTGCAACCTCATGATAGCTGTTCAGCGTAGCACTAACCTTATTTTCTTCTCCCCTGCCGACTTCAGCGACAATGAGCGGCGGATGGGGAACGATAAATGCACCGACAATTGACATAGCGTACCACCTCTTTCAAGATATTTCTTTCCATGATCTGACTTTATTATATGCCTTTTTTGAATATATATAAAGTGCCTGGGTATTTTTCAGAAATCCGTATAAAACAAAGTGTCAGCCAGCTGACACTTTTGCGCCCGAGCGGGTTGCGTAGCAACAAACATCCTCTCCGCGAGGTGCGCATCCTTGTGGAGCATTTTTTATAGGATGACTTTCCTATAAGATAAAAAAGGAGGACAGCTTGCGCTAATCCTCCCTTTATCCGTATTCCTAATTATAGCTTCAATGTATCGATGATCCGGTCGGCCATCAGATCCGTGTCTTCGGTCGCCTCTGACTCTTCCAAAAACTCAAGTATCTTCATCAGGTTTCTGATCGGCTTCCTTTTTCTGATCAAGGATGACAGTACAGCCTGCAGCTCTGATAACGAGACTTTCTCAGGAATAACCCCATTTACCGCTGCCGGATACTTGCCGGTCAGGTTATCAACAAGGAGCTGTATCATCTGATGATTGACTATTTTATCAAAATGCTCCAGGACTGTCTCCTCCAGACGATCACAGATTTCCCGAAATGTATTCTCAGTAACACTCTTAAGGTCGCTCTTATATAGTATTCTGTCGTAAGCCAGAATACGATATTCCAGCTCTCCCAGACTCTCGTTATCTCTGATTCTCAGAACCGGCAGCAGGAACCCGTATTTCTTAGCCATTCTTTCTCTTAATTCCCGGATAACGGGGAACTGCTCCTGATATTCTTTCGTCAACACCCCGACGAAACCGGTCCCTGTTTCGAGTGTTAAGGGTTCTGCCAGAACATCCCGAAGAAGCTGTGTTGCTGCCTTCTCATCCTTATCTTCTGTCAGATTTGAGCTTATGGTATCCCTGCCGATCAGATAATCAGAGGAGCATTTTGCTATCTCGCAAAGAGAAAACAGCAAATCCAGATCGGGGTAACCGTTTCCCCTCTCCCATTTTGATACAGCCTGCGGGGTTACTCCCAGCCGGGCAGCCAGCTGTTCCTGGGTCATCCCCTGTTCTTTTCTTGCCAAAGCCAAACGCCTTCCAAAGTCATTCATTCCCATATCTCTCTTCCTCCTGTGTTAAGTCTCGCTTGTTAAAATGATAGTAACACAGTTTCTTACGTTAGTAAAACAACGGTTCATTGAGTATTAACCCAACGGTCAGAATACAAGATTCGTCATAATCGTACTGGCGATAATTCCCGTCAGCATCGCCATCAGGCAGCCTAATAAGGTATATCGGGTCTTCTTGACCCCCGCTGCCATAAAATATACCGCCATGGTATAGAAAATGGTCTCCGTACTGCTCATAATGACGGAAATCAGCCTTCCGTAGTAGGAGTCCGGCCCATACTCCTTAAAAATATCCAACACCAGGCTGGTCGCCGCCGAAGAGGAGAACATCTTGATAATTACCACAGGCACCAGTTGGGAGGGGAAGTGGATATAATCCGTAAAAGGCTTCAGAATTCCGGATAGGATATTTAACGCCCCAGAAGCGCGTAAAACGCCGATTGCCACCATCAAACCGATGAGGGTGGGTAAAATATCAAATACAACCTTAAAGCCGTCCTTGGCCCCACTGATAAATTCATCAAAGATATTGACCTTGGAAATCAACCCGAGTCCGATGATATAGAAGAAAAGGAAGGGGATGATATAGTCTGAAACATAGATCAGGAACTTCATCTGCTTTCTCCCCCCTTTTAATGTCTGCCGTTCATGCTGCTCAGTTTTCTGGCAATCACGGAAAAGGCAAGACCCATGCAAGTCGAGCATACAGTTGCCACCAGTCCGCAACCGAGTATTTCTGCAGGATTGACGGAACCGTACTGGCTTCGGTAAGCGATGACATTTACGGGAATCAGCTGAAGTGAAGAGATATTAACGATCAGCAGAGTACACATATCACAGCTTGCCACGGGGGAATCATGATTCAGTTTCTTTAACTCCTTCATCGCCATCAGGCCCATAGGGGTTGCCGCCCAACCAAGTCCAAGGATATTGGCAATCATATTGGAAGCTATGTATTCATTGGCAATATGTCCTGCCGGAATATCCGGATATAAAAACCGAAGCAGCGGACGCAATAGTCTGGTAAAAGCATCTACAAGACCGCACTTTTTCGCTACCTGCATCAGTCCTGTCCACATAGCCATAATTCCCAGCATGGTAATACAAAGAGCCACTGCCTCCTTTGATGAATTAATTGTTGCCTTGCTGACTGCTCCGATTTCTCCCTCCAATACTCCAACCACGATACCCAGTACGATCATGATACCCCACAGATAATTCAGCATAGTACCTCTCCTTTACTTAATATTCCTCCGAAATCTTTCGAAGATGACATAGTTAATAGAATTTTTAGACCTATATTTTGTTGTTTATTATAACTATATTCCTGTTTTTGGGAGACATTCCTCGTTTTTTTCGATTTTATTAGTATTTATTGTATCCCATTTACATTTATTGTTTAAATAGTGCTATGTTTTGACAATTATTTTAGTTGACTTTAAAAAAATCCTATGATATCTTATTTTATGCTATTACAAATAATGTAAAGTCACACTGAGGCTCTATGTGCATTTTTAATAGCAATCTATTTTATTCCCCAATACACTTGAGAAAAGGAGGCCTACTATGAAAAGTACAGGTATCGTAAGAAGACTGGATGAGCTCGGAAGAATTACTCTTCCCATCGAGTTAAGAAGAACATTGGATGTAAGTGAAAGAGATCCTTTGGAAATTTTTGTTGATGAAGGTAAAATTATTCTTCAGAAGTATGAACCCACTGATATTTTCAACGGCAACAAGGACAATTTGCTTGAATATCAGGGAAAGAAAATCTCTAAGGACACTATTGTAGAACTGGCAAAGCTTGCAGGAATCATCGAGTAGTTACATAATGACATTCATCGTTCTTGCCGAACGTATTCCATTAGAAATTACTTAGAGCATTGTGCCTGTAAAAGGGCATCCTGATTGTCAGGATTGTTTCTGTCAGACGAAAGAAAAAAGAGCCTGTCATTATATGACGGGCTCTTATTATATCTATGAATTATTTTCTGAGAAACGGTTTAACACCCCAGACCGTACCGGGATCAAATTGATAGGTCTCTCCGGTTTTTTTGGTACCGTGATAAAAATCCCCGATCACATAAGGTTCCCCGCCGGGTATTGGACTCGGCTGATTCTGTGCACTGTCAATTGCTAAGGGTATTCCGTTCGACGCACGGTATTTTGTCCATTTCGTTTCTGATCCGTCCTTATAAAAGGTCTTTCTCATCGCTCCATCCTCCAGCGCATCATAGAAGGTCCCCTCTGTCACGGTCATATACTCGTAAACTTCTCCCGAATCAGTTTTCTTTAGCGCAACATCCACCGTTTTTCCTTTCCCGCCCGGGACATCATTGCTCCATTCACCCTCATAATAGTAATAATCGTCTCCGTTGTCCTTCGAATTAACTGCAAGGTATATTCCGGTTCCCTGTTTCATACTGTTTTTCAGGCTGCCGTAATACAGATGATCTTTACTGTAGATTACCAGGCTGCCTTCTTTTACCCTATCCTCTCCCTGTATTCCGTAATAAACCGGCACCTTCTTTAGAATCTCTTTCTCATAGAAATCACTTTCGATAATGGCAAGAACTGTGGATATATCTCTCTTTGCAAGAGAAGCTCTGAGCTCGGATAGCATATTAACCCTTTCCTCTTCAGCCTGCTGTTTTACCTCTGCCACCTCTAAAAGCTCCTTCAAATCCTCATTGTCATTTTTTGCAGTACCATCTTTCAGCAATGACACGGCACTGTCATAATCCTCCTGATCGATGTAATACTGCGCCAGAGATTTGTAGGCTGCAGCCTCCTCCGGTAATAGTTTGATTGCGTCCCGGTAAGCACTGATGCCGTCCTCATAATTCTCCTGATAGAAATATTCCTTCGCCTGTGCGATGATTTCATCATATTGGCCCTTCAGAAGATAATGTTCAATGGATGCAAGCTGTTTGTAAAGCTCATCATTACCGGTAGCTTCGATGCCCTCCGTGACCTCTTCTTCTGCCTTTGTATACTGCTCCTGCTTAATATAGGCTTCTGTAATCTTCTGATAAGGCAGGATATCCTTCCTTTTGATCTGCTTTGCTTCTTCGTATACGGCAATTGCCTTATCATATTCCTGATTTGTATAATAAACATCTCCACGAGAAATAGACTGAGTAAATTCATCGTCCGTCTTAGCGGCCGTAACCTCCTCAATCTTATCCTTAAGTTTCACTGTGGCTTTTTTCTGGTAACAGGATCGTAGCACCTCCAGAGCCTGGTCGAACTCTTTCAGACCGACATAAGCATCCGCCAACCCCATGGTCAGAAGTTCCTCGTCGCTTCCCTTTATGGACAACGCTGTCTGATAGGCTTTTACTGCTTCCTCATAGCTTCCCGCGTTCAAATAATTTTCTGCTATCACTGCTTTTTCTAACTGTTTATTGCCGCCTGACGCCCCACTGATTGCAATCCCCAATAGAATTATGAATACTATACCCAGAATTACCCCAATTACTTTTCTCTCTTTTGTTCGAAATAGCTCATGAAACATGATTTCACCTCCAAAAGACAGTGTTCCCTTCTCCTTTAAGATCCCTCTTTCATCAACAACTGATAGATATCTCTCTTGCTTACCCCCCTGTCCTTCGCGACAGCTTTCATAGCCTCCTTCTTCTCCAGACCTTGATCCAAATAGAATTGCATATGCTCGTCCAAAGCAACAGCGCCCCATCGCTCCTGCTTTTCGGCAATCAGCTCACTATTCGATCTGCCCTCAAGTACCAGAACAAATTCCCCCTTCGGCTCCTGCTCCGTATAAACCTGTATTGCCTCAGAAAGGGTTGTCTGCCAAATCGTCTCATGCAGCTTAGTCAGTTCTTTTATCAATGATAATTTACGTTCTCCCAGCACCTCTAAAAGCTCTTTCAGTGTCTTGCATAATTTATGCGGAGCTTCATAAAGAATGATGGTTCTTGTGTCATCCTTCAGTTCTAAAAGCACCTGCTGCCGCTCCTTCTTATCATAGGGCAGAAATGCTTCGAAGCAAAATCTTCTGGTTGATAATCCCGACATGGTTAATGCGGTAATTGCGGCACAGGCACCCGGTACGGAAGTCACTGTAATCCCGGCAGTAAGGGCCTGTTTTACAAGCTCTTCTCCGGGATCCGAGATGCCCGGTGTTCCGGCATCCGTGATCAGGGCAATAGTTGTACCCTCTTTCAGCTTCTCCACCAATACTCTGGCTTTCTCAACCTTATTAAATTCATGATAGCTGGTCATCGGTGTCTTGATCTCATAATGATTCAACAGTTTGATGCTGTGTCTTGTATCCTCCGCAGCGATCAGATCTGCCTCTTTCAATGTCCTGATTACCCGAAAGGTGATATCCTCAAGATTTCCGATGGGTGTAGCACATAAATATAATGTTCCGGACATGGAGTCACCCTTTCCGTGTATAAATCAGAGGCTTACTATTGCTAGCCCCTTCCTGTCGTTAGTAGCCATAGATATCATATATTTCATCCGTATAGACGCCCTGTTTCTTATATACAATCAAGGGGGGCTCCACCTTCAGCATGGACTTACCGCCCTTCACACATTCCAGAAGAACCATATTCGGCTCTTTATCAACATAAGGGTAAACCAGCTTCATCCGCTTCGGCTCCAGCTTATATACAGACAGTCCGTTGATAATCTCTGCCAGCCGAAATGGCCTGTGAACCAGGTAGAATCTGCCTCCGGGCTTAAGAAGTCTGGACGACTCCCGGATTACATCCTCAAGGGAGCACAGAAGCTCATGACGCGCAATTGCCTTAGCATCTCCCGGATTGACGAGCCCGTGTCCATGGTTCATGTATGGCGGATTACTCGTAACAACATCAAAGGAAGCCAACCCAAAAAGAGCAGAGGCTTCCTTGATATCTCCGACGACAATATCAATTTTATCTTCCAGTCCGTTCATGGCTACGCTACGCCTTGCCATATCTGCACTTTCCTCCTGGATTTCCAGGCCGGTAAAATGCTTTCCCTCCGTCTTCGCCTCTAAAAGTATTGGTATAATTCCCGTTCCGGTGCCAAGATCCAACACCTTTTCTCCGGGAAGTACCTTGGTAAATCCGGAAAGAAGTACTGCGTCCATGCCAAAACAGAATTTCTTTGTATTTTGAATTATCTTATAATTATTTCGGTTCAGATCATCTGCCCGTTCTCCGGGTCTTACATAATCCGTCCAATCAACTTTCTCATTCATCATCCAGCAGGGATTTCCCTTCCTTCTTCTCCAAAAGCTCCAGAACTCTCAGCTCCTCATCCTCGAAGGAAGGCGTTCTCTCCTTACGTTTTCTCTGCTTGAAGCGAAGGTCCTCCACCTTGTACTCACGAACTTCCTTCTCATCATTCTCCAGAGTAACGATTACCTTCACCAGCTGCTTCAATACACTGACGCTCTGTACCTCGCCCTTCAGATTATCCTTCGTCGTTACATAATCTCCTACACCGGGAAGCTTGCTGTTCAGCTCCTCGTAAGCCTCTTCCTCATTCTTTAAGCAGCACATCAGTCTGCCGCAGACTCCGGAGATCTTAGTCGGGTTCAGGGACAGATTCTGTTCCTTGGCCATCTTGATGGACACGGGAGCAAATTCGGACAGGTGGGTATGGCAGCATAAGGGTCTGCCGCAGATGCCGATCCCTCCGACAATCTTTGTCTCATCCCGTACACCAATCTGGCGAAGTTCAATACGGGTCTTAAATACAGATGCCAGGTCCTTTACCAACTCACGGAAATCGATTCTTCCGTCCGCTGTAAAATAAAATAACACCTTGTTGTTATCAAAGGTATATTCCGAGTCGATCAGCTTCATCTCAAGGCCATGCTTCTGAATCTTCTCCAGACAGATCTGGAAGGCTTCCTTTTCCTTCTCCTTGTTCCGCTTTTCAATCGCATTGTCTTCCTCTGTGGCTTGCCGAATAACGGGCTTTAACGGCTGAATAATCTTATCTTCGGTAACATCACGGGGACCGAGCACCACATGGCCATACTCGATGCCTCTCGCTGTCTCGACGATGACATTATCACCCTGCTTGATATCATAACCTGCCGGGTCAAAGAAATACACCTTGCCCGCGCTTCGAAATCTTACACCGATTACATTAACCATTACAATTCTCCTTTATAGTAAGTAACATAAGCTCGATGGCAATATCAAAATTAACGTTTGCCTTTAATCTTATTTTTGCCTTTTCCATTCCGCTTATGATTTTTTCCACATTTTCGTAGCTTCTTATATTTGCCTGATTCTTAATGAAACTCAGCTCTTCCCGGTACAACAAAAGATCCGGGTCCAGCGTTGCTTTATACATAACCACATCCCGATACCACAGCAGCATCAGGTCGATATAGTCCTCAATGACAGGCTTATTGGCTGTAAGCACCTTTAAACCGGATATCACCTCATGAAGCTCCATGTCATCGATATATTTCAGGATATGGAGTACCTCTTCCTTCATTTTCTCAAAATCCTCAGAGGAGGCATATTTGATTGCTTTTCCGACGTTACCGCTGGAGAAGGCTGCTGCCATCTCTGCTTTATAATCCGGTATATGGTGCTGTTCCATCAGAAATTCCTTAATGACGGTCTTGTCCACCGGTTTCAGATTCAGCTGTACACATCTAGAGAGAATGGTAGGCAGGATTGAGGTAAGATTGCTTACCAGCAGGAGGATCACGGCATATTCCGGCGGCTCCTCCATCGTCTTAAGCAAAGCGTTCTGTGCCTGCTCTGTAAGCTTGTCCGCGTCATCAATGATATAGATTTTATATTTGCCCTCATATGGTTTCACCTGGATATCTGCATTGACCTGAAGTCTGATATCATCCACACCGATGCTGAGCTTCTCATGAGTAACCCGGATAATGTCCGGATGGTTACCGGAATCCGCCTGCATACAGGATTTGCAGCGATCACAGGAACGTATCCCGCTCTCCTCGCACTGCAGTGTCTTGGCAAATGCATTGGCAAGCGTCTTTTTTCCCATACCTTCTTCCCCATAGAAAATATAGGCATGGGAAACCTTCTGAGCGCCGATGGCGTTCTGTAGATGTTGTATGATACTTTCATGACCGATAATGTGCTCAAAGCCTTGCATAGAATTCTCCATTCTGAAAGAATATTATGAAGTATTATTATATAATCTGACAAAAGGTCCGGCTGTTCATCAGCCGGATTACTAACAGAGGAAAGTTCTCGGAAAGCTTGCTTTCCAGAGACTTTCTTATGCTAGTTAATCCTGTCACCGTAGGTGACAGGACCTTTTGTCTCTTGAATCCTTTATCTTTGCTGCTCTCCGATATCGTGAACAGCACTTTTAACCTTGTAGAAATTCGATTAATATTATTTCTCTTTTGTCTCTACGTTAATATGTCAAGCAGTAATCCCCTGATTTCATCAATTTTATTCAGGATAGCAATATGATCCTTCTCATCCTTGATCAGCTCGGCAGCAAGTTCATCCAGATTCTTATCTACCAGCTTAATCATGGTATATACTCTGTGCCTACCCTTTTTATCCAGGAAATTCTCCCTGGAGAACTTATGGGAGCGGTTCACGATCTCATTCATAAATTCCTTGATCAGCTCCCGGTAGCGCTTCATGTCCTTCACGTCCATATGCTTGGCAATCTTCTTACCCCAGGTGGAAATCTCTCCAAGCATGGCATTCAGACGGTTTTGTAAGTCCTGTTCTTCTATATTTGAGATTAGCGTAAACTTAAAAGTACCATCTGCCTCAGGCACCGGTGCTTTCTGCTCAACCTGATTGATTGGCTGCATCTGGTTCACTTTAATATCCATGCTGATCCTCCAGTAGATTACGTATATAAGCAGCTCGTAAGCTTCGCTCAAGCTTGCATACCGCGTATATAAGCAGCTCGTAAGCTTCGCTTACTCGCTCGCGTTGCTCGGTTGGAATGGTAGTTGCACAGTTGAAACAGTATACTGTTTCCTGCGCAGTGACCATTCAAACCTTTGCTTATATACGCAGTATATCACAAATTGGAATTCTTTACAGCAATTTTTTTATGGCCTCCGTGACCTCATAGAGACAGATATTAATGTCCAGGTTCTGAAAGCGCTTTGTTACGCCGCACTTTTTCAGATTCTCCTCTGAAAAATCCTCATCGTCTGCAAGATAGCGCCTGCACATCTCTGCATATTTAGGCTCTTCCTGCTTCATCTCGCGCTTGAGAGCCCTGGATAAACGTACTCCGTCCTCCACCTCCAGATAGATGGGCACCACATGCTCCGATCCGTAATAATCCCTGATCTGGGTATAGGTCTCCAGCGTACCGATCATCAGATAATTGGCAGTCTCCAGATTGATCTGGCCGTCATTCACCGTAAAGTAGTGCCAGGGGCCATGAACGGTCTCATAGGTACGCCTCTCGATGATTTTATGCTCTGCCTCGAGTCTGAGCAGCTCCTCCTCATCAACAAAAAAATACTCCACCCCATTCTGTTCCGAACTGCGGATGGGCCTTGTTGTGTACATGACAGCGGTCTTTAGCTTCAATTCCCCGGATTCCAGGAGTCTTTTATAGATTGTGTCTTTTCCTGTTGCACTTTTGCCCATTACGATAAAAATCCTGCCCATGCTAAGAGTTCCTTTCTGTCTCACAGATTACTTCTATTTTATCCTGTTCAGGCCCTGCTAAACCGGTCACCTTCAATCCGTACTGTCTCATCTTCAGAATATATTCGATCAAATCCTCAGTTATCCTTTCCCCCGGCACCAATAGCGGCTGCCCCGGCGGAAAAAGGCAGACAAAGGAGGCACTGCATCGCTTTGCACTTGTTGAAAAATCTATCTCTTCCGAAGACTGTTCCCAGGCTTCGCTGGGCAGCATGGTCATTTCCTGTTGCAGCTGTCTCTGCTCCTCTATAGGAGCCTGGTTTCGGTTTCTATCAATTACGGCTTTGTTATAATGCTGCCTTTCTTCCTCTATGTCACCGTCAATTTCAAGCAATGCCTTTGTAAACCGCAGCAAGCCCTCTTCCGTATCACAGATGCTGGTCATGCCAAGAATGTAATCCTCTGATGCCATCTCCATAACGAGATGATACCTTCGGTAAAGAAGCTCTGAAAGCTCCTGTCCGCTCATGCTGCCATCCTTGATCAGGACTGTAAGCTTGGAAGGATCCAGGTCATACCCGCTCCCGCCAACAAGATCTTTGTCAAGAAGTCTGAAATGCTTTAGGGATTCAAGGGTTTCATAAATCCTATCCAGCCGTTGAAGATACCTTTCGAAAAGGTTCTGCCCATTCTCCTCCAACAGACTGATACACCGATCCATCCCCGCCATAAGGACATAAGACGGACTGCTGCTCTGATGGACAGCAAGATATTTCTCAATTCTAGGATTGAAATCACTGCAGTTGGAATGCAGGACTGCCGTCTGGGTAAATGCCGGCAGCGTCTTATGAAGGCTTTGAATGATAAGATCCGCGCCCAGAGAAACCGCGCTTTCCGGCAGCTTCTCATGGAATCCAAAATGAGCTCCGTGTGCTTCATCCACCAACAGACGTGCTCCGTATCGATGAACGATTTCCGCAATCGCATGTATATCCGATACTACGCCCTCATAGGTCGGAGAGGTTATGATTACAAGCTTAATCTTATCATTCTTTATCAACGCTCTCTCAATATCTTCGGGAAGATATCCACCAAACGGTGAAATCCCCTTAATCTTCTGTGGATAAATATATTCCGGAATCAATCCGCCGAGGATAACTCCATGATAAACCGCCTTATGGGAGTTTCTTGCCAGTAATACCTGATCTCCACGGTTGGTTGCAGCCATGATCGCAGCCAGTAATCCCGAAGTACTGCCATTCACCAGGGGATAGGCCTTCTTAGAACCATACAGCCGGGAGATCCGTTCTGAAAGCGTAAGAAGTACACCCTCTGGTTGATGAAGATTATCAAAGCCCTCTATTTCTGTAATATCTATCTCATAAGGACTCTCCATCCGACAGAGTGCCGTATTCCGCTTATGCCCCGGCATATGCATCGGATAATAATCCTCTTTACAAAATTCCGTTAATTTATCATATAGCCTATCCAATCTTTCCACGCCTTTCCATCCTATTGCTCCGGCTCCATAAGCTCACCTCTCCGCTTCAGGCGAAGTGCTTCCTTCTGATATTTCTGCTGGTACATCTTAGAATCCGAAAGGATCAAGTACTCTTCCAGATTCACGCCTGCATTGGGTTTTACGATACTCCATCCAAAGCTTACCCATACCTTAAAGGGTAAATTACTGGATTGGTTATACTGATCCAGGTAATCGTCAAAATTCGTAATGAATTCCTCCATTTTAACCTGATCATATTCCATACCGATCACGACAAATTCATCTCCGCTGACACGGATACAGATCTCATCATCCTTAGCAGCATAAAGAAGCGCGTCTGCCACCGCCTTTATGGCTATATCCCCATAAGCATGTCCGAAATTATCATTAATATATTTCAACTTATCCATATCCGCAGAAAATACCATCAATCGGCTTTGATCCCTGACACATTGGTCCAGATATTTCTGGGCAAGCTGTGCCAAAGCACGACGATTGTATAATCCCGTCAGTTCATCCTTGATATACATATCCTCCAGACGGCTGACCAACCGGTTCAGCATATTATGAATCCTGATATTCTCCAGAGAATTACAGATATTGATCAGCCAACCCTGATAAGAAGCCTGATACGCTTTATTATCGTAGAAGCTGATGGCTGTATAACCATAGCAGATTTCCTGATAATGGAGCATATTAAAATAGAAGATCTGAGGCTTTTCCTCTGTATAAATAACGGGAATTAGCTCCCTTCTTGAAAATTCCGTCTTCCTGAGCCATTCTCCATTTCTGATTCCAATTTCCATGATCATATCATCTTTGATCATATCCTCGTTTTGATCCGGCTGATCAAATTCTTCCCAATTCTTATAAAGGCACATATAAAAGCTTGAGAAGCCTTCATTCATATACGTATAGGAAGCCAGCTTACGGTTTAACTCATCCACTGTCTTGACATTCGTCAGCTCGACTGACATAAAGGCATTATTATAAATAGCCTTATCGGTCGCTTCCAACTCTTTGATGATGTCATTTCTTCTCAGCGTCCTCACTTCACTGGGACTGTTGCTGTAGCAGCCGCAGGATTCCCGAATCCTGGTTACCGTAGGAAGGTAGCTGTCCTGCTTTTCCTTCTCTCTCCTGTTACACCTGTCGATCTTATTGACAGCCTCTATCCCCATCTCATAGACCGGGATTCCGGCGGTCGTTATGGTTGGACTGTAATCCTCTGTGATAACGATATTATCGCAGCCGGATACGGCTATATCCCGTGGGACGGCAAGTCCCTGTTCGGCGAGTGCATTGCAGACCGTGATTGCCATATAGTCATTGGCACAGACAATCGCCTCCGGTATGAGTTCCGGCTTAGAAAGCCAATAGTTTACCGCATCATAGGCAAGAAACTTCCAGAAGTCTCCGAAGAAAATCTGTTCCTCCTTTACTTCAAGATGATGCTCCTGCATGATCCTGCGGTACGATGCAAGACGTTCCAGGGACACAGGGTTATCCTTCGGTCCGGTCAGAAAATTAATCTTCTGATAACCGTGATCTATAATAAAATGTTTTAGAATTTCGTCCAGAATCGTAGAATCATCCACAAGGACGTTATAAAACTCCTCTGATTTCTGTCTTAAGCTTACAACCGGACAATTCGCAAATTTTCTCACATGTTCCCGAATCTGCTCGTCAAAGCCTTGGACAAACATGGTGTCGGGCAGAATGATGATTCCGTCCAAATCCTCATACCAAGGAAGCCGGGCTATATTGCGTTCTCCGATTTCATACTGAAACTCTCCATAGCCTAAGAAATTAGAGAAAAAAGCAACGTTATAACCTAATTCCTTTGCTCTCGTGCAGATACCGCTGCTTAATACTCTTTGATATTCCTGATGAACCTGTGTTACAAAGACGCCGATTGTTTTCCTATTATTTTTATACATTCCCGTCTCCCATTTCTTAGATATAGACAATATTACAGACAAAAAATCAAATGATTTGTATAATATCACTATATACCAAGTTTCGTGGAAAAACAAGTTATCCGGGTATTGCAATGTTATATTTTAAGTCTCTTTGCTGACTTATAAAAGAATAACAGGCCGGACAGAGTAGCAAATCACCCTGCCGAAGCCTGTTTGTATCCTTACTCTGCCATCAGCGATTGTCCTTTTCTTTCTTCTGCCGGTACATCAGCTTATCAGCAACCCCCAGACAGCTTTCGATGGATGTTTCCTCTCCGGGATAAATCAGGTGGCTTCCATAGCTCACATGTACACTGAAATCATAATCCTGGATAAAATTAAACCGGTTCAGCGTATCCTCAAACCGCCGGATAAAACGCTCCAACTTATCTTCATCATAATCCATGCCGATTGCCATGAATTCGTCTCCGCCAAGCCTAATGCAGATTTCATTATTCTGTGCTGCCTGAAGCATTGCCTCTGCAACTACCTTTAGAGCAACATCTCCGTAAGCATGCCCGAACCTGTCGTTAATATATTTTAATTTATCCATATCCGCTGTAAATACCATCAGTCTGGATCCGGCTTCCACACATTGTTTTAAATATCTTCTTCCGATGGAGTTCAATGCTCTTCGATTATATAGTCCAGTCATCTCGTCCCGAATGGAGGTCTCCTCAAGACGGTTAATCAGTCTGTTCAGTTCTCCGTGAACCCGTACATTCTCCAGTGCATTGCTAACATTGATCAACCATGCCTGGAAGGTAAGCATATAAGTCTGTACCGTGTCGAAGCTGATACCGACATATCCGAAATTATGGTCAAGATGATGGAGCATTGCAAAATAATATACCATCGCCTTATCCTCGATCAGCTCGGGAGGAATCAGCTCCTCCCGAGGGCAGTGAAGCTTACTGTAACCCACCCTGTTCTTAAAGCCGATTTCCATGATCCAATCGTTCCGCTCCGGATCCCGTGATTCTTCTTTGTGATATTTCTCCCAATCCTTTCTCAAACAGAGACAAAAATGGGTAAAATTAGCATTCTCGTAGACATATGCCCAGATTTTTTCATTGATATCCTCCAGCCTTGTGAGTCCGGTTAAATCCGTAGACATATAAGAATTTCGGGTAATTGCTTTTTTCATATTCTCCTTGATTGCAATCTGATACTGCCTTCGGCTGTTTCCCTCCTGGCATCGGACCTTCCTGCAGCCGCAGGAAGCACGGTATAGGGTAACTGCCTTCATATAAGTATTTTTCGGCTGTTCCTTCCCTTGATTCAGATTATGAAGGACGGAGACAGCCTCCATCCCCATTTCAAATACAGGCATACGGATACTGGTCAGGGACGGAATATATTCCATACACTCCTCCACATCATCGCAACCGGTCACTGTGATATCCTCAGGAACAAGAATACCTCTTTCCGCCAAAGCGTCGCAGACAGTCAATGCCATAAAATCATTGGCGCAGATGATGGCTTGAGGCTTTTGAAGCGGACTCGTCAGCCAATACTCCACCGCCTGGGTACCGGCATATTTCCAGAAGTCTCCGTAGTATATTCTTTCCTCTTCAACCGGAAGCTGATACTCTGATAAGATCTTCTTATATGCCGCAAGCCTTTTATCCGAATCCGGAAACCCTTTCGGACCGGCCAGAAAATTAATCCGCGTAAAATGATGGACCTCAATCATATGGCGAATCAGGTCCTCCATAACGGTATAACCGTCAATTAATACATTATAGAATTCCTTTGTCTCCCTACGCACACTGACAACAGGGCAATGACTTCGGTTCTTAACATTTTCCTTATACGTATACTCAAGATTCTGAAGGGCCATCGTATCCGGTGCCAGAATGATACCATCGAGTCCTTCGTAATGCGGAAGTTCTGTGATGGCTAATTCTCCAAGATCATAGGATGGCTGACCATAGCCACCGAAATTGGTAAAGAAAGCCACGTTATAGTCAAGTTCCTTTGCTCTGGTAATGATACCCCTGCTCAGAATATCCTGATAATCTTCATTTACCTGGGATAGGAACACCCCGATTGTTCTCCTCTTATTACCAAGCACAGCCATCCCCCGCTTCCGAATTATTCCGTTATTAGCTGTATCTATTCTGATATTATTACTATAGTATATTTTTTAACAGAATACAATCATACGTCCTGCTCATTTCAGACAGTCGAAGTCATTGCTTTTTGTCCATAAATCGACTATAATTTACATATATTTCGGCATCTGGCAGACAAATGGTATCAAAGCATATATTGATTCTGGGGGAAGAATGAAATCTATGCGCAGCGGCTGCGCAGAATCGGGGGAGAATTATGGAGGGTGAGAGAACAAAAAAACAGCCGATATACGGGTTACCGGATATCCAGCTGTCCTATGAGAACATCTCTGTGATAGAGAATATGTACCGTTTTGAGAAAGAACTGATGTCTGCCGTACAACAGGGAGATATGAAAAAAGTCGAGGAACTCTATGCCTCTGTACCACTGGAGGTAATGACCTCACATCTTAATAAGCGGCTGCCCCAGGACCCAATCCGGCACGGCAAGAATAATGCTGTTATTCTGAACACGCTGCTTAGAGTTGCAGCTAAAAAGGGTGGGCTTCCCATCGTATATCTTCATACCATATCGGAAAAATTTGCTCTGATCACTGAAGGCTCCACCTCGAAGGACTATCTGCGAAATGTGCTTCCTAAGGAAATGGCGTTGGAATATACTAACGCGGTAGCCAATTTCTCAATCCTGAGTTACAGTGAAATTATTAAGGATTCCATCCGATATCTTGCATCCAATATCACAAAAGATATCAGCCTGACAGAGCTGAGTACATATCTAGGTGTTAATTCCAGCTATCTGTCAAGAATTTTCAAGGAAGAGACCGGTATGACTCTGATCAATTATATTAATCATCAACGGATTGAATTGTCCAAGTATTTATTCGAGACCGAGATGGATAATATTACAGAGGTTGCCTTCAAGGTCGGTTATCATGACAGTAGTTATTTTGCTAAAACCTTTAAGAAACTGACCGGCATCACTCCAAAGGAATATATAAAGAATCTGCAGGACAGAAAAGAGGTATAGCACGAGTACAGCTCCTGCTAATGATATGCGTTCTGATGCCATTCTGTATGGAGAAAGCAGCAGGCACACTTCGAAGTTGCCTGCTCAACAGACAACACCTCATCATGACTGATAATTTCACACAGATACTGGCACACATCATCAATATCCTTCTCTATTCTCTCGGAATCAGTAATGGCTCTTCCATGACCAGGAATAATTGTTGCATTTGAGTATTTGGCCAGATTGTAAACTGACACATAATGATTAATCAGATTATCCTTAGTAACCCTGGGCAGTACCAGCACACTATCCGACGAATAAGTCAATTCATCAGCGATATAAAGGAATTCTTCATCAATCCTTACCATAAGCGTACAGATCGTCTGCCCCGGATTGGACAGAAGCTCGATTACGTGGCTTCCGTACTTAATTCTTTTACCCTTTCCAACCTGTATGGTAGGAGTATAATAATTCCATTCCTCCGGCGGACACCACAATTCAAGCGTCTGTCTATAATAGCAACTGCCATAAATAGTGACACCCTGAAGTGCTTTTATTCCCCTAACATGTCCCTGATGAAAATGTGACAGAATTACTCCCTCTACGTATATCCCATCCCTGTTTAGTTCTTCTGCGACCTCAGCCATCTGGAATTCCAATCCGGCATCAATCAGCAGCGCTTTTTTCCCCCTGAGAACTGCTACGATGTTATTCCCGTATTGAAACTGGGCTGTCGGTTCAAAGATAAATTGATATATCCCCCGAGCTAATTCTACCTTTTTCATTTTGAATACCTGCCTCGTATGATCTGCCAAGCTGTAAACTTCCATGCTACGATGCTTAGTGTTAATATTGTCATGAGTAATATCTCTTTTATATGCTTTTCCCATAAAGATATAAAAGATTCTTTAATTAAAAGAATAGGCCAAATAGCAGGGGATGTCAATGTTTCGAAATGATAAAATAGACCTAGAAATAGTATCATGGAACAATATTTTAGTAAAATTTCTACATTATATTGATTTAGAAATGTAATTCCTTTCTCTCAAAGGTCAGATAGGTGTATGGTATTTCTCCTTCCATCTTAACTTCTTCTGTTAATTGAAACCGGTCTGCTTCGTACTCAGGGAAAAAAGTATCCCCTTCCACCTCCAGATCAATCTTCGTCAGGTATAACCTGTCTGCCAATGGCAGGGCTTCCCGATACAGCTGCTCTCCGCCTGCGATATAGATATCCTGATCTTCCGCATATTCTATGGCTTCTGCCAGGGACCCCAGGGTAAAGCACTGATCAAACTCATATTTAACAGTATTGGAGATAACGATCGTAGTTCTGTTCGGAAGCGGTTTTCCGATTTCCTCAAAGGAGCGCTTCCCCATCACAACAATCCCGCCGGTCGTCAATTCTTTGAATCTTTTTTGCTCTCCTTTAATCTTCCAAGGGATCTGTCCCTTGTTCCCGATCACGTTGTTTTTTGATACAGCAGCGATGATAGCAATCATGTCCTATCCTCCTCCAATCAGTAAATTCCTTTTATTCCAGGTTCCATTATAACGCGTCCTTTCACTCGGCATCAACCCTTCTATCATGAAAATAATAAAGCCGCAGATTTTAAGCCTGCGGCCATTAACGATTCTTATCCTGATTCTAATCTACAAATAGCGTTTCTTAATCTCTTCGAATTTCTCTGAAGTCATCAGGGCGTCCTTATTGATATCCTTAAATGTGACTATGTAAGTCCATCTGCCGTAAGGCTCGATTTTCTTAATCTTGGACACATTGATCAGATATGATTTGTGGCTTCTCATAAACTGTTCCGGATCTAGCTTAGCCTCTATGTCACCAAGGGTTGCCGAGGTTGTAAAGGAATCTCTGGCAGTATATATTACGGTACTGCTATTCTCTCTCTGGACAAGGATTATTTCGCTGATATCAACAAAGCTCATACTTTCCCGCCCTTTTACCAGCAGCTTTTCAAGACCCTTTTCATATTTGATTATCTTATCCAGAGAATCATTTCCCTCCGGCTCGGAAAAGGTTCTGATCCGGTCCAGGGTCTGGAAAACCCTATCGACATGAAAGGGCTTCACCAGATAGTCAAAGGCATATACATTGAAAGCATCCGGCATATATTCCGCATGTGCTGTAGCAAATATAATTTTTGCTTTCGGATCCATATCGGCCAGCAGCTTTGCACATTCGATACCGCTCGAGCCGTTGATCTCGACATCAAGAAAGATTACTTCCGCCTTTGTTTTTGTAAACAAGGCTACCGCTTCCTCTGTATTGTCACATTCCCCGACTATTTCAAAGCCTTCCTTTTGTTCGATTATCTTACGAAGCAGCATACGGACTCCGCTTTCGTCTTCCACAAGTATAACCTTTATCGCCATATGATACTCCCGTTTTATAAGAATCTATTTCTGCCATGCCTTCTCTTACACATAGGTTTTCCGAGAATCTCAGACCAGATGATGGCATCCTGTAAGTTTATCGCAGAAATATTCGGAGCAGCTTCCTGCTTTATTATTACAATCGGTGCAGCCGGCTCTTCTGTTTGTTCCGGTTGAGTCTTATTTAAATCATCCACGAACGGTTTGCCCTTCGGAATAGATACGTGAATCTGCTCCGGTGCTCTCTTAAATGCGGAGAGTCTGTTTTGTTCAGGTGCTCCGACAAAATATCTGCCCATTTCATTTAGGGTATCCCTGATTAATGTTTTATTCAACATCTGCCTTCACCTCGATCGGCTTATTTATCTTTTTTATCCTCAGCAATCGGCTTCCTTGCTGTCTCGGAGAGCTTCTCCCGCATCATGGTATCTGCTTTAATATTCTGCATGTCATAATAATCCATGACCCCAAGCTTTCCTTCCTTCAAAGCATATGCCATTGCCTTCGGAACCTCCGCTTCTGCTTCTACAACATAGGCGCGCATTTCCTGTTCCTTTGCAACAGCCATGGCTCTTCTTTCCTCCGCCTTAGCCTGTGCAATGTTCTTATCAGCCTCTGCCTGCAGGGTCTGCAGCTGGGCACCGATATTTCTACCTACATCAATATCAGCGATATCAATAGATAAAATCTCAAAAGCTGTTCCTGAGTCAAGTCCTTTACTTAACACACGCTTAGAGATATCATCTGGATTCTCAAGTACTTCCTTATGTGATTTTGCAGAACCTACTGTAGTAACGATTCCTTCACCAATTCTGGCCAATATTGTGGCTTCACCGGCACCACCGACCAGGCGCTCCAGGTTGGCTCTTACGGTTACTCTTGCCTTTACCAACAATTCGATACCGTCCTTGGCAACTGCGGATACATTAGAGGTCTCAATCACCTTAGGATTAACGCTCATCCTAACGGCATCAAATACATCCCGGCCTGCCAGGTCAATTGCTGCAGCTTTCTCAAAATGCAGTTCAATTCCGGCACGTTCGGAGGCAATGAGCGCATTCACCACGCCGTCTACGTTACCGCCGGCAAGATAGTGAGCCTCCAGCTGGTTAACATTCAAATTCAGTCCGGCTTTTACAGCCTTAATCAGCGGAAGTACAATCTTTGAGGGTATAACTCTTCGTAAGCGCATACCGATTAAATTAAATACACTGACCTTCACATTTGCAGCCAAGGAGGAAATCCAAAGGCCGATCGGCACAAAGGTAAAGAATAAAACAAGTAGTAAACTGATAATTCCGATTAAAATAACCAACCCTATTGTTGCTGGCATAAATGATTCCTTCTTTCTATGTAATTTATTATTCCCCTTAGGCAAAGCAGCTTATGTGCTTTATGCCGGGGAACTTACAATTCAAATTGTTATCGGCTTCATCCCCTGTAGCTCTTTTGTCAGCTGATCGCCTTAACAATCAGCTTTGAGCCCTGCACCTTATAAATAACCAATCTGGTGTCCTTCGAAATATATTTTCCTTCGGAAATGACATCAAACTCGATACCCTCGAAATCTGCCGTTCCGGTAGGTCTTAAATCCGTAACTGCTACTCCCTGCTTTCCGAGCAGATAGTTTAAGTCGCTGTTGCTGATAAACCCCTTCTCCTTATTCTGTTCATCCTTTAAGATCAGAGGAGATTTCAATTTTGCCTTCGATAGCAGTCCCAGTATGATGGCGAACATAATTCCCAATAAACCCAGGACAATCAACGCAATGATAGCTCCTTCCACAAAGGAATCAGAGATAAGGAATATCGCAACTACCAGGCAGAGTATTCCCGACACTCCCGGAACACCGAATCCCGGAATTACCATTTCTACTCCTACTAATATGAAACCGGCTATAAAAAGAATAATTGCGATGATAAGCACCGCTCCCATCTCACCGAACATATAGGATAGCCTCCTTCCCTTTCAAAATATTTTTGATACCTGCATTAGAAGGTTTTACCCCTCTTTTCCCTGCAGGATATCAAATCGTTTATATTTTATAATTTACACCATAATTTCCGAAAGGGAATAGCTAAGCTCCAAGTTATACATCTTTGATGCTATACTGTCAGATTGATCTGCTCAATTCACATCGTTTTCTTCTTTTTCGGTAATCGGATTGAGAAATTCGTTTTTATAGAATCTGAGGATACCCGGAGGGTTCCCCCTGCCTCCTTCACCAGGCGGGATACGATATATAAACCCATACCGTGCTCCTCACCCTTCTTTGTGGTAAAACCCTGCTTGAAGATATCCTCCAGGTGCTCCCTCGCTATCTCGGGCCCATTGTTGCACAGATCAAAGGTATAGCCGTCCATATCTTCTCCGATCACCACATAGATATTTTTCTCCTGTTCAACCTCCGCCAGTGCAGTCATTGCATTGTCGATGATATTCGCCAGGATTTTGCATAGATTCCAGGGCTCCAACGGAATATCCTTTAAGTCGGATCGGATCTCCAGGAATAAATTCATTTTTTTCTGCTCCGCGGCTTCCAGCTTGGATTGAAGAAGGGCATTGACGGCAGGCTGTACTGTCTTCAGCGCCTTGCTGACCTTCATGATATCCTTGAAGACCGGGTCAATATAATGCTTTGCCTCTTCATATTCCCCCAACTCCATCAACCCGTAAATCACTTGAAAATGATTCAAATAATCATGTCTTTGTGACCTTAGCTTCGTATTCAGCTCCTCCAAATCTTTGAGGCTGTCAGTAAGATTGACATTCTTATAGGTTCCTGCAAAATAAAGACCGACTATTGTAATTAAGCAGCCGAGCAGCATCAGTACCATGGACAGAAACGCGTAGATACTTACCTTTGTGATTATGGCCTTGCCCAGCCATAGCCACATGATAAGTCCGATGCCGAATTCCATGAGATTGATGATCAGCAGCCCGATTACAACCTTTTTTACATTCAACGTATTGTCCCCCTGTCTGCCTTTCTATTTGTCTCATTACCATCATTATACAACAGAAGGAGTAAAATACCATACTTT
>JAEZLY010000175.1 GCA_023414985.1 Bacillota bacterium
GCATATGACAATTTCATTCAGCTTGACGGCCTCTTCGAAGAAAATGTTATCCTTCAGATTAAGAACGGTCCTATGGACTTCCAGGTGAGAGAACCGGTATCTCCTCTGTTCGGAGGCTTAAAGAGAACCAACCAGATACTGGAGGTACAGGCGGCTCAGGAATATACCGGCCAACAGAGGCATGTATGCTATTTGATTCCTATGTGGAAGGAGATACTGAGCTTCAATACCCACGCGAAGAAAATGGATGCAACAGTTGCGGATATCGTATCCGGAAGAGCCTATTCTCAGATGAACTGCGGTATGGCCGCAGTTGCCAATACCGGTAACGATTTCAACTGGACAGGACATGACCTGGCAGCAGCCAATCTGTATGGCTTTGGCCGTCTCAGCTGGAATACGGAGCTGTCTTCCGAAGAGATCGCCGGAGAATGGATCTCCTTAACGTATCCTATCTGTGATCAGATCATGAGAGTATTGTCGGATATCCTTATGAAATCCTGGCTTACCTATGAGAAATATACCTCCCCCCTCGGAATAGGCTGGATGGTGAATCCGAATAATCATTACGGACCGAATGTAGACGGTTACGAATATGACAAATGGGGAACCTACCACAGGGCTGACCGTAACGGACTGGGAGTTGACCGTACAAAGGCCGGTACCGGTTATGCGTCACAATATAATGAGCCGATTGCGTCCATGTATGAGAATATCGCCACCTGTCCGGAGGAGCTGCTTCTGTTCTTTCACTACGTCCGCTATGATTATCGATTAAAGAGCGGAAAGACCTTAATCCAGCACATCTATGATACTCATTTTGAGGGTGTGGAAGAGGTAGAAGAGATGCTGGCTGAATTCAAAGAGCTGGCAGGTCAGCTTCCGGTGGATGTCTATGACAGGATTCTGCAGCGGCTGAATATGCAGCTGGAAAGTGCCAGAGAATGGCGTGACAGGGTCAATACCTATTTTTATCGTAAATCCGGCGCAGAGGATTGTAAGAGCCGGAAAATATATTACTAATAAATGAATCGAAGATGTTCTATCAGAATTTATCATCAGGATTCGTGTAGAAATCCGGAAAGTAGCAGGTGAAGAATGAGGTTACGGGATTATGATCAGACCTGGAAGGAAAAAGGCTATACATTGCCTGAATACGACAGGGTGGAGGTTAGAAAGCATACGCAGGAGAAGCCGACCTGGCTTCATTTTGGAGCAGGGAATATCTTTCGGGGATTTCCGGCTGCAGATCTTCAGGAGTTGCTGAATGACGGATGTTATGATAAGGGAGTCATCGTTGCAGAGGGCTTCGATTATGAGATTATAGAAAAGGCTTATCATCCCTTCGATGAGTTGAGCCTCCTGGTCGTATTGAAGGCCGACGGCAGCATCGAGAAAAAGGTAATCGGAAGTGTGGTCGAGGCATTGGCGGCTGACAGTAACAGGGATGAGGAGTGGAACAGACTGGGAGAAATCTTTCAGAATTCTTCTCTCCAGATGGTGAGCTTCACGATTACGGAGAAGGGCTACAGCCTAACTGATTCCAAAGGAAATTATCAGGAGGCAGTAGAAGCTGATTTCCGCAACGGTCCCGGGAAGCCAGTTAATATCATGGGAAAGGTTACTTCTTTGTTATATAATAGATATCTTGCGGGCGGAACACCGATCGCCATGGTCAGCATGGATAACTGCTCCCATAACGGAGACAAGCTGTCTGCTGCTGTACAGACCTTTGCAAGGCAGTGGGTAGAGAACGGTTTGGTGGAAGAAGGCTTCCTTACCTATCTCACTGATGAGAAGAGAGTATCCTTCCCATGGAGCATGATCGACAAGATTACACCAAGACCGGATGATAATGTGAAGAAGCTGTTAACAGAGGACGGTTTTGAGGATACAGATTTAATCATCACGAGTAAGAATACCTATACCGCTGCCTTTGTCAATGCGGAGGAGACGGAGTATCTGGTCATTGAGGATCGTTTTCCGAATGGAAGACCGCCCTTTGAGAAGGCTGGCATCATTTTTGCCGACCGGGAGACCGTAGATAAGGTGGAGCGTATGAAGGTATGCACCTGCCTCAATCCGCTTCATACCGCACTGGCTATCTATGGCTGCCTGCTGTCTTATAAGACAATCTGGCAGGAGATGCGGGATGAGGAGCTGGTGAAGCTCGTGAATAAGATCGGTTATACGGAAGGAATGCCTGTTGTCGTGAATCCCGGTGTATTAAACCCTCAGGAGTTCATCGGGGCAGTCCTTGAGAAGCGTCTGCCGAATCCCTTCATGCCCGATGCTCCCCAGCGTATTGCTACGGATACCTCGCAAAAGCTGCCGATCCGCTTCGGAGAGACCATCAAGGCATATTATGAAAGCAGAGAATTGAAGGTGGCTGAACTAACCTTTATTCCTTTAGTATTGGCAGGCTGGTGCAGATATCTGATGGGTGTGGATGATAACGGTGAGGCGTTTACCCTGAGTCCCGACCCGATGTTAGCCGAGGTTCAGGAATATGTTAAGGGAATTCGACTGGGGGATCAGACCATTTCAAAGGATACTTTAAAGCCCATCCTGTCCAATGCCAAGATTTTTGCAGTAAACCTGTACGAGGTCGGACTCGGGGAGAAGGTGGAAGGTATGTTCCTGGAGTTGATTGCGGGAAAGGGCGCCGTCAGAAATACTCTGAAAAAATATCTAAATAACTAATTCTTAAGAAGGATTACTCAAAGAAGTGATTAAGATAAAAGCTGCTGTTCCAAAGCCTGTATCAACCGGAGAAACCATGAAAACCGGTGATAAGGCCCGGTACAGCAGCTTTTTGATCTGTTACTCCCGGCTTGCCCTATCGTGTTATAGCCGGATCTTGAACTCGATCAGAGATAACGGATAAATTATAGTAACGTATCCGGGATTAAGAAAAATGGGGCTCTGTAATATATTGAAGAATTTCTTCAGCTGCCCTATGATAGCCACCCGCTGCTTGGAAGGATTCACTGACCTTTCGGCAGCTTTCTTGATAAGCAGGGGAGGATAGAATATTATTTACGCTGCTTCTTAATAGCGCAGGAGTAATATCCTCCATCTTAAGCTCCAGACCGGCGCCCAGCTCCGTGATCCTTTTTGCAACTGCAGGCTGATCATTGGCCAGGGGGATGGCGATCACAGGAACTATATGAAATAGGGCTTCACTGACGCTGTTCAGACCTCCATGGCTGATCATTATGTCGGCAGTCTTCAAAACCTCCAGCTGGGGAACATAATTACGAAGGATAAAGTTATTCGGAATGGGAGCCAGGTCGCCCGGATTAATTTTGTTCCCTACGGATAGGATGATCTGGTAGGGGCAATCCCGGAAGGCTTCAAAGCATTTACGGTAAAAATCCGCACTATCATTCAAAACTGTACCCAGAGAGATGTAAATCACTTTCTTCTCACCGATCGGATTGATAACGAAATCCATAGACTCATCACGATCTGCCAGGGACGGTCCGACAAAGCAATAGGAGTTGTCGTAGGCTTCTCCCTGTGGATGGAAGTAACGGGAGGTATAGACCAGATTCAAAGATTCCTTCTGAAAGAAGATATCCTTTATGGTGAGAGGCGTAGCCAAGCCCCACTCTTCTACAGCATCGGAAAGCTGCCGGTATAATTCATCGAGATAAGGATCAAAGCCTGGCTCCAGCATACGTTCAGGAACAGGCGGC
The DNA here is from genome assembly GCA_023414985.1 of Bacillota bacterium. Taxonomy (GTDB): domain Bacteria; phylum Bacillota; class Clostridia; order Lachnospirales; family Lachnospiraceae; genus Mobilitalea. The sequence goes on from JAEZLY010000175.1 coordinate 3,702, forward strand.
TTCTCGAGGATGAAGGAGGAGCAGGAACCGACGGCAGGAAGCTTTAGCTTATCTGCCAGTATCTTACCACCGCCAAACATTACATCATGCAGGATACAGTTAAATTCCATTTGTTCTGCTTTGGCAAGAACGATTGGGATGACGGCACGATCCAGTGCAAGCATATATTCCACCAAGGTATAAAAGGGATGGTTGCCGCTGGGGCGGAAGCTATGTAAAAATCGGGCGAATTCTTCGCCATAATCCAGAAAGACTGCGCCTGCAGACTCGATCTTGGTGCGGAATTCCCGGGTGGAATAATAAAACACCTCATTTCCGCGGTGAACCAGTTCCCTGACTACAGGAAGGGTTGGGTTAATATGACCGTGAAGATTGCCATTTACTATCAGGATTCGGGACATGGGATACCTCCTTCAGTTTTTATAATTCTTATTATAATGGTCGGTTGTCAAAGCTTTTCAGAAGCTCTATCGTCTCATCACACCATCGGATGGTCGTCTGAGTGGTTAGGATGCCATATCGCAGGGAAGCCAGCCAATATGGGAAAGCAGCATCTTTTTTGGCAGCTTCATTCTCAAGATAGGAGGCTTCCCATACCTGATATTCTGTCAAATTCTTTTGGTGACGTTCTTTTACCCCATTCAACATCTCGTTTACCTTCTCCAAAGGCATATGATTTCCGAAAGACAGCTTAAGCAGGAGTTCAGAACGGGGAGGGGAAGGAACAATCGTCTGAGCGAGCCATTCATAGAAGGCTTGTTTGCCTTCTTCGGTGATATGATACAATTTCTTTCTGTCTTCTTCCTGCTTTGAATTCGGTACAATCAGCTTCTCCCCTTCGAGCTGCTTAAGCACAGGATAAATGTGTCCGAAGTTCTCATTCCAGAAATGGGAAATGGTCTTATCACAGAATTTTTTGATATCATAGCCTGAGCAGGGCTTAATGCATAATACACCAAGAATGGCATATTTTGATTTGTTTATTGTAGCCATAATGATCTCCTTAATATTGATAAAGATTAACCAACGAGTCAGTTGGGTTTATCCTCATAAACAAAACTATATCAGTCTGATATATTAAATTGAGTATATATCAGACTGATATAGTTTGTCAAGTACAGAATGAACTTATGATTCGGCCTTGGCTTCCTTCTTACCCGGCAGGGTGTTGACTGGAGCCTGGCAGCTGTGATTTTCACAGATATAGTAAGTGGTGTGCCCATTTAGCATTTGATAATCCTTAAGATAATCAATTACTCTCTGCAGCTCGGGGGCATTTTCCTCGGTCTGTATCAGAACATTGGTATTGGGTTCAAAATGCTCCGCGAGATATTCATAAAGCTCACGGCAATCCTCCTTATCGGCGACGAGACAGACGATTTCCTTGGAGGGATATAAGGCCTGAAGAAAGGCAGCCATGGAGAAGCAGTGGCCAATCGGATAGTCTTTTACCTGACCGGCAAGGAAACGAAGCTGTTTGCCGGAATACTCGAGCAGCCAGTCCTTGGTGGTAATATTAGCAAGGCGCTTCAGTATATAACCTGCTACCGAATTACCGGAAGGGAGAGCACCGTCGTAGATCTCCTTCGGACGGTAGATTAACTGTTCCGCATCTTTAGCATTTAGGAAGAAGCCGCCGTATTTATCATCCCAGAACAGCTCCAGCATCTGACCTGCCAGACGGACGGCACGTTTGATATATTTGATGTCAAAGGTCACATCATATAAAGCCAGCAGAGCCATGCAATAATAGGCGTAATCATCCAGATTACCATAGTGGGCAGCACTGCCTTCCCGGTAGCGAACATAGAGGCGGCCGGCTTCATCCGTCAGACGTGTATTAAGGAATTCCTCGGCATGTCTTGCGGTATCCGCATATTCCTTCTTGGAAAATACTCTGGCAGCAGTAGCATATGCTGTGATCATTAGAGCATTCCAGGAGGTAAGGATCTTATCATCCTTATGAATGCTTCTTCGGTTCAGCCGGTAGTCATACATGGTGGCACATAGTCTTACCACCTTCTCATTATCAGATTTCAACTCCCTGGATTTGATCAGGTTAGGAATGGAATAGCCTTCGAAATTACCTTCCTTGGTGATGTCGAAGTACTCACAGAAGAAAGTACCGTCCTCCGGGCCAAGCTGCTCTTTTACCTCGTCCGGGGTAAAGATATAGAATTTGCCTTCTACACCTTCACTGTCCGCATCCTGAGCGGAATAGAAGCCACCCTCCTTATCTGTCATTTCCCTGCTGACATATTGGAGGATTTGTTCGGCAACGGTTTGATAAACAGGCTTTTTGGTAACCTGGTAAGCCTCGGCATAGGTGATGGCAAGCATCGCATTGTCATAAAGCATTTTCTCAAAATGGGGTACCAGCCATTTGGCATCAGTGGAATAGCGGGCAAAGCCGTAGCCGACATGATCATAGATACCGCCCCTATACATATGCATTAGGGTGTTCTCCACCATGAACAAAGCCTTTTCATCGGCTTCCAAGGCTGCGTAACGAAGCAGGAACATGAGCTTATGAGGGGTAGGAAATTTCGGCTCGTTGCCGAATCCACCGTAATCATGGTCAAAGGTCTGGTTCAACTGAGTAACCGCTACATCGACAATATCCTTGGTAACCGGTGCACTGTCAGAGGAAGCCTCAAACTCCCGCTTCATGATATCAGCAAGTTGATCGCCGGTGCGCAGGATGGAGGAAGGATTCTTAGCCCATTTCAACGCAATCTGATCCAGGAGCTCCACCAGACCGAGAATGCCAGACTGAGTATGCTTCGGCACATAGGTAGCCGCATAAAAGGGCTTTTGCTGGGGAGTCATAAGAATTGTAAGCGGCCATCCGCCATGGCCGGTCGTGGCCTGGCAGGTATTCATGTAGACGGTATCGATATCCGGACGCTCCTCCTTGTCTACCTTGATGCTGACAAAGGATTCGTTTAATATTGCAGCAACCTCCATGTCTTCAAAGGACTCATGAGCCATCACATGGCACCAATGGCAGGTGGAATAGCCGATTGACAGGAAGATTGGTTTATTCTCCTTCTTCGCTTTATCGAAGGCCTCCGTGCCCCAGGGAAACCAGTTCACGGGATTGTAGGCGTGCTGGAGCAGATAGGGGGATTTTTCTTCGGCTAATTTATTGGGGAGGCGAGTGGTGGGGTGGTCTGTTTTTGAATTTGTAAGCATAGAATGCACTCCTTATTGTTTAATTAAAATCAGATAGACTTTTCATTTATTATGCCAATCTGGAGAAGAATTTATAAGATGGTGCATTAAAATGTTCATTTCATGAGGAAATACTTGACAGACATTCTATTCTGTTTTATTATACGTACAAATACAGGAAGGAGTGGTTCGCCAATGAATAAATTATTGAATAGAAATATATTTGCTGGTAAGGCTACTCCAGGAATGACTAAATAATAATGGTGTCTTCATAAAATTTAAGCCTGGAAACATTCCCTTGGGGTAGTCAGTGTAACTATTTCAGGGTATTTTTATGCCCATTTATTAATTTTATGGAGGTTGTTATTGATGAATTACGATCGTACGGAAACATGTAGATTGAAAGAAGCAACGAAAACCGGTGTGCAATATTTAGAGACAGAAAGATTACATTTGATGCCTTTACATGCTGATAGCCTGGCATTATCCTTAGTGGACTATGCCAAAATGCAGACTGATTTGGGGTTAAAGGTCGACAAAACCGTGCTTGATGATGAAGAAATGAAGTATGCCATGGAGGTCAGGCTAAGAAAAGTATTAGAGAATAGAAATCATTATTTATGGTTCACTAATTGGGCTATCGTGCTGAAAGAAGAAAAAATAATTATCGGCTATATCATACTCAAAGGGTTACCGAATGAATTAGGAGAGGTAATTGTAGGTTACGATATTGATGAGAAGTATAGAAGAATGGGTTATGCTACAGAAGCATTAAGAAAAATGCTACAATGGATTTTTTCATATTCACAAGCTCTTTCTGTGATTGCAGATACAGAGAAGGAAAATATACCATCCTGTAAACTGTTGGAGCATTTAGGGGCTGTCCAATATAAGGAGACAGAGGAATTAATATGGTGGAAGATTAAAAATAAAGAATAATATCTTTGAGCATTTCAGTACAGAGGATATACATAGTAGAAGAAGTATATGTTAAGCCAACTAAAGTATAGTCTTATCAACTTTTTTATGATGATTTATTATGAAATTAAAAAAGGAGCTGGTGTTTTGACCTACTCCTTTTTCGTATTATAGCCAGGGGCTAGTTTGCTGCGAAGATCCATTTATCAAAATCAATATTCAAAAAATCATTGATTTGGTCTCGAATACTAGTATCTATAGCGGAAAGCCTCTTCGCGTTATTATCTATTAGTACCAACGGATCGATATACCGCTTTTTCGCTGAGATATTTACACAGTATTGGCTTCCGGGCCTTTCCGCTGAAGACGAAACGGCGGATAGTTCAGTATAGCTGTTCCATAGGACAGAGTATTTTTTGCTGTTGATCAGTTTCTTTATCACTTCTTTTTCAGTTGAATATAAATCATCAGTTACCAGAATTCTATCTTCAACTGCGCTTCGTATGATATCCGCCAAATATTGCATGGAAAAACGGTCTTCGTCTGAAACAAAAAAGCGGGAATTACGCAACGATAATTCAGTAAATTCTTTCGCAGCATTTATGGAACGAAAACAGAGCTCTTCGGTTCCATGTTCATTTTGCGCGACTGTTAAATCTTGATAGATGCTATTCAGAGTTTCAAGTTCTGTATTGTATACGCAGTAGCCATTGCCGATGGTATATTCAAAACGATCCGCCGAAAGCTGGGGAGTATCGTTATCAGCGATCGGGTATTTATGATAGTCACAAACATCCTCAATGGATATATGATGCTTTTTCAGGAGCTCGGTGATTTCGCTGGAGCTTTCAATCAATAATAGGGTCTTATCCTCTGTTGATTCCTGTGATAAATGATCGCCTTGCATAAAGTCAATCGTATGCGCAAATACAGGGGTTGCGATATCGTGAAACAATCCTGCGACAGCCTGTCGGATGTCGTGGGTAAAGCTCCAGACGATTATAGAAACGCCAACACTATGAATCAAGCGGGTATATGGAGTTCCTGCCTTTTGATATAGTGGAAATATAGCATATTCGCAGCCGCAGTGCATACCGATGTCAGATAATCTCTGCATGGCAGAAGTGCCGGCCAGTTGTTTCAGTAAAACAGGAATTTTATCAGCATAGATGGAAGTGTACAATGTTCTGGTGCTCCTTTTGCTTTTATAACCGTTTATAATCTGGTTCATTACATAGTAATTTCAAAGTATCATAGAATTTATATTTTGATAATGCCAACGAATTTACTAATTGATAAAATTCATTATTACAGTTTGTGACTAATATATCATTCAATTCATCTAGTGCTATTGCGGATTGTAATTCCGATTTAAATGGAACAAAAACAATTTTTTTCTTAAAAGGAAGATTGTCAAATATCTTTGCATTGTTTAAATCCATTGTGTAGTACATTATAAATAAATTATTATAATTAATACGGCTTAGTCGCTGCTCCCATTTTGATTTTGCTTCATCAAATGATTCATAATGATTAAAATATAACCGTATATCACCTATCGTTGCAATGGGAAATGATCTTTTTATTTTTTGCTCATACATATCCTTTTCAAAAACTAATGGTTGTTTAAGATAGAATTCAAGATTTGATAATAATCTCAAGTAATCCGTCTCCTTTACAAACATGTTAATAAACGGAGATGAAAATTCCATACCTAAAGAATGATAAGTCAATCCTCCCCAGCAACACATAGATATAATACTTATGTTACTTGAATAGATTTCTATGTATCGTTTGAAATCAAAGTTGCTTAACTGAAAAATTGTTATTTTGAGTAATCGTTTCCTTTCAATTTCTAAAGAAAAAGCTTCATCAACAATTTCAGCGAACTTATTTATACTAGCAACTAATATATAGTCATAAACTATATTTTTGATATCTCCTTTTTCTAATCTTGAATAACCATCAATTTTCTTGAAATATTTATCATTTGAAATTACACCTTTAACTTCAATGTTTCCCTTTAATTCTTCGTATTTAATATTGTTAAGATAATGATCATAATCTGCACCAGTTCCCCATATTAGAACTTTAATCTTTTCAGTATTCATTCAGATACTCCTTATCTTAAAGTTTCTATTTAATTAAATATATTTGTATATATGTAATTTTACAGCATAAATGTGGTGGTATCAATAAGATATTATTGTTCTGCGATTATCCATTGATGGAAATCAACATATATAAAATTACATTTGGTCTCGTATTCCCAGTGTCATATCTCATTTGCTAAAAAGATCAGGTGCTTTACCGTACTCCTTTTACAGCAAGCTAAGCCATTCATTCTTGGGCTAAACTTTGAAAATCCTTAATCTTGAGTAGATAAGACCTTATTAATATAGTAATGCGATGATATTTATGCTAAAATAAAATGAATACGTTAGACAAACAAGTCGGAAATGAGGCAAATATGAAATATCTTAGCAGAACAAAGCTATCAACGATACAGAATCAATACGATTACATCATTGGGTGGGGAACCGGTTCTTTGCTGCAGATGAATTACGAGTCCTCATTTTATAAGATGGATTTTCTGGTGGATGGAGCCAATTCTAATATCGGTAAAGTCTATGAGATGGTTAATGTGATTTCTCCGGACCAGTTAAAAGAATTATCAGGTAATATCTTAATCGTTATTTATGCGATTTATGAGGAAGAAATACTGGAGCAGCTTCAAGCAATCAAGGTGGAGGCAGATACCATAATCTATAACCTGCTGGAAGTGAATCATCCTTCCGGAATGCCGTTCCCGTTATGGAACAGCAAGAATGCTGAGGACATGATTCTGTTGGAACTGATTAAGCGCTTGGGTTTAAAGGAACTGAACTATATGGACATCGGCGTCTGTCATCCGGTCATGAGGAATAATACGTACCTGTTAGCTCAGCTAGGGTATCAGGGAGTCCTGATTGAGCCCAATCCCAAATTCCATGATTTAATTAATCAGTATCGGCCAAAGGATAGATTGCTTAAGATCGGTGCCGGTGCTCAGGACAGCAAATTGGAATTTTATATGTTCCCTGATAAACTTGGTTACAGTACCTTTATCAAGGAAATTGCAGATGCCAGAAAAAATATAGGATATTCCTATGACATTTATCCGATTCCTGTAGTCAATATCAATTCCATTTTAGATGAGAACTTTTCGACCTGTCCCGCTGTCATATCTATTGATACCGAGGGCCTGGATTATGAGATTTTAAAGAAATTGGACACAGAACACTTTCCGGTTAAGATTATTCTTTGCGAGACGCTGGGAGAGAAGACGGCCTTCGATGAATTAATGGCTTTGAAAGGATATCGGCTCTACCTGACCAACATCGAAAACTCAATCTATGTACGTAATGATTGTAATATCTCGGGTTTGCATACCCTTTAGGTCTATATAATCATACAGAAAGAGAAAGGAAAGCATCCCTACTATAAACTATTTGGATGCTATTCCTTTCTCTTTTCTTGACCTTCCTGCGCAAATGATCCCTGCTTTTGTAAATACCATATATGGAATACTTCAGCCTTCCAAACCTCTTAAGTAATCAGGCTTTCGGCTTTACATTACTGATAATAAATCCACTTTCAGGCAGAGTTGGGATTCTATCCATCGGGTAACTCAAAGTCTGCTTGGGGACAGTATATTCAATCTTATTCACCAGAAAATCGATACTCGTCTTAATCAGTTCCATAGCGACCCCTTCTCCGGGGCAGCGGTGCGTCTTATCTGTTTCTCCTCCACCCTGCGGAAGGAAGGAATATAGATTCCCCTTCCAGTTCCGAAAACGTTCCGGCTCGAATTCGAAGGGCTCCTCCCAACTTCGGACATCATGATTGGTACCATAGATATCCAGAAGCACCAGAGTTCCTTTCTTAAAATAACACTCATTCCATACAAAATCTTTCTTTACCCTGGCTCCTACGAAGGGTGCGAAGGGATAATAACGGCGAACCTCCTGGGCAAACAGATCATAGTAATGACTATCCTGAGACTTAAGCTTATCAATGCATTCGGGATGGTTATGCAGTGCAGTCGCAGCGAAGGTAATATAGGTCGAGACAGCAACAATCGGACGTAAAACATTGATCAACTCAATCGCTGCCATGTTTGCTGCAATCAGGGTTCCGTCAAATTCCCGATGGTAAGCCATACTATGGAGGGCTGTCCCACCTTCGACAGGAAGTCTGCCGGAACGAACCTCTTCAATCAGGCCGGTAATCCACTCCTCAGCTCGGCTCCTGGCGTTTTTCCCTTTAAAATAACGGGTACCGGCGGATCCGAAGCCATCTACCATAGCACAGAAATCCTCAGCCCGGGACTGCAGGTCGGATTTTAACAGCGGAACACCCGCCCATTGACAGGCTGTCTCGCACATGACCTTGGCAGCCTCCTCAAATAGTACGAGCTGATCTTTAACAATCCACTCACGGAGGACAGCTTCCCATTTGTTCATAGCCAAGCCCGCCAGCTGCTTCTGCTGCTCCGGCGTGGTTAAAGACAGAAAGAGCTGTTTTCTATGGAGATGAGCCTTTCCGTCCATACCTTGAATCGCATTCTCTCCGAATAAGGTTTTTTGTACGTGTTTGGGTGCCGCACCATTTCTTAAGAAGCGCTCGGGATCATAAAAAATAGCAGCAGCTTCTTCCCCTGTCATGCAGATTACCTTTTCACCAAGCAGACGGGTTTCAAATACGTCAGTATGAAATTGCTTCACTCTGTTATTAATAAATAAATATCCTTCCTGCATGAATGCCATGGTATGGTCTATACCGTTCTCCTTTGTGATGTGTTCCTTTACCAGCATTGTGATAGCTCCCTTCGTCTGTGCAATCTTCTTCTGTCAGTATTCTTGCTAGTACTAAAGGAGAATATACATATCCAAGTCTGATATTTTACTAGGCAGCTTTTCCTTTTACTAAGTGCCGGATGTTAACACAGATCAGTAGTGGTGACAGGCAAAGCTTTATCGATTTCGTATTGTGAGTTTATGACCAACCATAATTGCGGATTATAAATAGTAATATTCCAGATACCGACGCCATGCAGCTGATATTGATCAACCAAGTCAAGTAAGGCATCGATGCTCCGAGCATCGATAAACCAAACGATATGTGAGACATAATTTGAATTTTGTTCTACCTGGTACGTAAAGTAGGGAGTTTGGGAAACTTCATCAAATTGGATGACTGCACCCATCATATATGCCAGTTCAACAGCTCTGTCCAGGGTCAGGGAATATACACTGGAAAGACCTGCAGAATAGGGGAGTTCCCAATCATAGCCTATGGTAGCCAAACCGATGATCACTTTGGTTGGTGGAATATAGTTATTAACATAATCTAAAAAGGCATTGATATTATAGATAGAACTGATTGGAGAGGGGGGATTAATATTGGTTGCCCACTCGTAATTCATAAAAATAATATTATAGGCTAATTGATCTAAAATAGAATAATCTATTTTTTCAAAGTCAACTTCATTATTAACATTTGTAAGATTAGGGTTGATTGTCACAAAAACGCGGTACCCTTTCTGCGATAGCTGTTGCGAAACTCTGTTGAAATAGCTTTCATAAAAATGTAAGTTTGTTACATTGATATACTCAAAGGATATATTCACGCCATAATAACCTTTATCATCCAAGATTTTGATGATGTTCTCAATTTGCTTATTCTGGAAATCTTCATTGAGTAATAAATCGTAGGCTACTCTGATGTTAGCCGATCCCTGTATGGTTAACGTGGTTAATAACATAAGTGGCATAACGCCATATTCCTTGGCAGTTCGGATAATAGCACTGTCATCATAATAGGAGATGATTTTCCCCTCTTTTGTGGCTGTATAATTTAATACGGAAAGGTAGGTCAGATACGGCAGTGTCTTTCGGAGGGTGTTGCTATTGATATAGGGTACAGTGTTTCCGTGTGTGGTTATTTTACCCTTGCTAGGATAGGTGATAACAATAACCTCACCCGGATAAATATACTCTCTATCTATCAGAAACGGATTATTCCTGTATATCGTCATCAACGGAACCTGATAAGCTTCTGCTATGGAGGACAGAGTATCGCCTTCCTGAACAATATGAATCTGTTCAGGAACGGCAATAACGATACATTGCCCCACTGCTAACTGAGTCGGGTTATTCAATCCGTTATCCAATACTAATCGGGCAGCGGACACACCATATGCTGCTGCGATAGATTCGATGGTTTCTCCTTGCTGCACAACGTGTATATACATAGAGGCCTCACTTGGTTTTTTTATAATATATGTTATGCAGGGATAATTATTGAAAAAATATAGCAATAATCAAGGAATTACCATAAAAATAGCATGTCTGATACCCTGGAAATCAGGGAGTAAGACATGCTATTACTCTTTTATTTCATTTTGGAGAACACCTCTCTGAGTACCTCGATGAATTTCTGTATTGTTATGGAATTATTCTTGTTCTTGTTATAAATAAGATTATACGGGTAATCATAATTGCATGCTTCAGTATTTAATTCTTTAAGCAGCCCGATTTCTATTTCGGATTTGACAGCGTAATAGGGTATGATGGAAATCCCTAGGTTGGCCTGAACGGCATGCTTGATTGCTTCTATACTGCCCAGATACATACTGATGTTTTTGGGCAGGTGGTTCTCTTCAATAAATATTTTATAACAGGTATATAATTGAGAGGTTTTTTCATGAACGATAAAATCTTCTTCAGCCAGATCCTCAATGCTTATATTTTGGCAAGCGCTTAACTTGTGCATCGGAGAAGCAACCACGACAAGTCTGTCATCAAACAGCTTTTCGACATAGGTTGAACTACTGTAAATACAGTTCCCGCCGTTCACAGCAATGTCGAGTGTACCGTTTTCAATCAGGGTTGTTATCTCAGAGGTGTTTGCAATATGCATGTTGATTGTTACGGATGGGTAAAGCTTTTTCATCCTTCCGATTGCTTCCGGAAGGATATAGGTTCCGGGTGTATTGCTCCCGCCGAAAGTGATTGTACCGCCGATATATCCACTCAGATTGGAGATATTGCGCTCCATCTCTTCGACAGTTGAGAAAATTCTGCTGGTATACAGATAAAGCATATTTCCGCAGTCACTGAGCAATATCTTATTGCCGACCTTATAGAACAGCTTGGTATTTATCTGCTGCTCCAGCTTTTTGATCTGGATGGATAAAGCCGGCTGGCTGATATGCAGAATCTCGGAAGCTTTCTTATAGCTGGAGAATTTGGCAACTGTATGAAAGATTTCTAAGTAATGTAAGTCCATGGCGCACCTCTTGGGGAAAAATGTAATATCTTATGTAAAATATATCGGTCTGATTTATAATATATATTCGCTAATTGCTGCAATTTCGTGTATCATATACAATGAGTTAGATTTGTATCAATCGACAGGAGGTGTTACAAAATGACAGCAGCAATTTTATTATCCGTCAAAGTATTTGGCTTAGGATTTGCTATTTCTATGTGTATCGCAGCACTGATTAAATTATTACTTGATGCTATAAAACACTTTACTCGAAATAGCTCAGAAATACAAGAATAATTTAATCCGTTTACAATAAACAGTAGGAAGCAGGTGTTTCATATTAGTATTTTAGATTTATTTCAGGGAATAGGGACCATGTTTATTCAGGACCCTCAAATCGTAATAGGACGTATTGTCCTTATTGTATTTGGTATTTTGCTCGTATATCTTGGAGCAAAAGAAGTGCTGGAGCCCTTGATTATGATCCCGATGGGTCTGGGTATGTCAGCAGTCAATGCCGGAGTTCTTTTTACCGGTGCTACCTCGGTGGGAAATCTTTTTATCGACCCGATGATTTCCAATACCGACCAGTTAATGAATGTATTACAGATTGACTTCCTTCAGCCGGTTTATACCTTTACCTTCAGTAATGGCTTGATCGCTTGTCTGGTATTTATGGGTATCGGTGTCATCTGTGATGTCGGAATGGTACTCGCACATCCTTTTATCGGTATGTTTATCGCTATGTGTGCTGAGTTGGGTACCGTAGCTACTTTCCCGATTGCCCGTGCGTTGGGTTTATCTGCGGGAGAAGCAGCAGCTGTCTCCGTCATCGGCGGTGCAGACGGTCCTATGGTTCTCTTCACCTCATTAACACTGGCGAAGAACCTGTTCGTTCCGATCACGATTGTGGCTTACTTGTACTTAAGCTTGACCTATGGTCTATATCCTTTCCTCGTAAGAATGATGATCCCCAAAAACTTAAGAGGTAAGGTCATCCTGCAAAAGAATAAGAAGGTTGATAAGATTACATCAAAAGAGAAGCTGGTTTTTGCTGTTGTAGCAAATACTCTACTTTGCTTATTATTCCCGGTTGCAGCTCCTTTATTTTTAAGCTTTTTCATCGGAATTGCCATTCGTGAGTCCGGTATCGAAAAATATGTAAAGTTAATTGAAGAAGTATTCTTATACGGAGCAACCTTCTTCCTCGGACTGATGTTAGGTGTACTGTGTGATGCGAAGACCATTCTTGACCCGAAGATCTTACTCTTATTACTGTTGGGTATGCTCGCATTGCTTCTATCCGGTATCGGCGGTATTCTTGGCGGATATCTGGTATATTTCTTTACCAAGGGCAATTTTAACCCTACAGTCGGTATAGCCGGAGTTTCCTGTGTTCCGACAACCGCAAAGGTATCCCAGAAAGAGGTATCGAAGGTCAATAAGATGAGCTTTGTTATGGAATATGCACTGAGCGCTAACATCTGCGGAGTTATTACTACCGCGATATTAACAGGTATATACATTACATTTCTTGCCTAAAACATAAATTCATAGCTCAATTAGGGCTTAAGAAGAATATGAAATGATCATAGAAAGAGAAAGGATTTACTCCTTTCTCTTTTTTGATTTTCCTTTTTGCTTTTTTACGAAGAACCTTTTTTCGAATTGTTCCGGTTGATTCTCAGGGTTGGGTTAAAATATAAAGTTAACCGTGACAGATGCTTCGATCTGCTGGTTTCCCGCTTCGATCGGAGTGGTTACGAAGCCTTCCCTCAGACCAACGGTTCGGAAAGGTACCGGCATAGCTTCGTTTTCAATAATCCGTTTGACGACCGGCATATAATTTATCCCTAAGGTTTCAGCCACGGACTTTGCCTTATCGCAGGCATTAATTACAGCAAGATTCAAAGCCTGCAGATAATATTCATATGTATTCGATACCTCAAAGGAGATCAGATCAACAACATTGGCTCCATTACGGACAGCGGTATCGATGATGGTACCGATTTGATCTATTTTGTCCGTTCTGATCTCCAAAATGTTTCTCACGGAATACCCCTTGTCTATACGGATATTATTCTCGTATTCGACAAGCTTGTTAATGGCATACTGAAAGGTCTTAATATCTTCTATACCTGCCTGACGAAGAGATTGCAGCACAGCCTGACTAAGTCTTGCATTTTCTGTCTGAGCGGTAGTAAGATCGCTTCCGGTGGTTTCAACACCCAATCGAAGTCTGGCAATATCCGGCTCGGCGGTAACCAGTCCTTTTCCGATCAGTGTCATGGTATTTTCCTCACAGCAATTATTCGTATTCGTAGATGACATAGAGCAGCTCTCCCGATAAGCGTTATTTACCTCATTATATGCTGTAAATGCGAGGTCATTTCCTATCGGCAGTAGTTATAGATAATAATAATTGGAATATAATAGTAGAATTTTATCTTGAATTGGCTATAATAAAGCTAAGCAGGGAAGGGCTGACTTACCTGCAGCGCCAGATAGGCTGCGCAGAGCAGTAGAGTTCCTGTGATAAACAGAATTTTATGAAACAAGGGAGAAGCATGAGAACGAAAAGGTATAAAAAACTGATTACTTTAATCCTTGTAGTAGTTTTTTTAACCGTCTTCTGTTATTGGCAAAATAACGGTATAGAGGTCACGGATTATGTCTATAAAACGAAGAAAATAGGAAGTTCCTTGGATGGGTTTAGGATTGCACATATCTCTGACCTGCATAATAAGGAGTTCGGGAAAAGCAATAAAAGATTGCTGGAAATCCTAAGGAAGCAAAAGCCTAATATTATTGTGATTACAGGGGATCTGGTGGACAGACGCAGAACTGATATCGCTGCGGCACTTCGATTCATAAAAGGGGCTTCAGAATTGGCGCCAATCTATTATGTAACAGGAAATCATGAATACGCATTGAAGCAGCAGGAATTGGCTGAGCTGATGCTGGGAATGGAAGAGTATCACGTAAGAATATCGGATAACAAGATATATCATCTGGAGCAGGAGAAGGAGGGCGGCTTTTATCTCATAGGACTATGTGAGCTGAATCTGTCGGATGGTACTCTTACAAAGTTATGTTCTAATGTCAGTAAGGATAAACTACAGATTTTGTTGGCACATGAACCGCAATATATTCGCAACTATGAGCAATCGGGTGTTGATCTTGTCTTAGCCGGTCATACGCATGGAGGACAATTTCGGCTTCCATTCCTTGGCGGACTGGTAGCTCCCGATCAGGGTATGCTTCCGAAGTATACTTCAGGGGCTCATAGCTTTCATAATACGACTATAATCATCAGTCGCGGATTGGGAAACAGTACAGTGCCGCTGCGTTTATTCAACCGGCCCGAATTGGTAATGGTTACTTTGAAAAAAGAATAGAAGGACTATTGTAAATGTGCACATAATATGAGACGGTGATATGCGCCATAGTTACAAAAATACGACTAATGAATGAATTTCGCTTACGAGAAATTTTGATTTTTGGTAGAATAGAAGAACAGGACAAGCGGTTTTATTCTAGGAGGAGTGTCATATGTTTCATATCAATGACTATGTCGTATATGGGGAGCACGGAGTATGCCTGATTATGGATATCGGTACACCTGATATTTCTGGTATTGATCAAACGTGTCAGTATTATGTATTACAGCCCTGTTATTCGGCAGGTAAGACAATTTATACCCCAGTAGATAATGAAAAGGTGGTTATGAGGAGAATCCTTACGGAACAGGAAGCAACCGAGCTGATAAATAAAATACCAGTGATTGATACCATATGGATTACAAATGAAAAATTTCGTGAGGATAGCTATAAAAAGCTTCTGCGGTCCCATCTCTGTGAGGAATGGGTCAAAATGATTAAGACCCTGTATCTGAGAAGAATCCAACGGAAAGCAGAAGGAAAGACAGTGACTGCTACAGATGAAAAATATCTGAAAATGGCTGAGAATAATCTCTACGGTGAATTATCACTCGCACTAAGAATTCCTGCTGATAAGTTGGAGGATTATATCACTCAAAAAATAAATGAGATTGAGAAGACGGAAGGAATGACTCAAATTAAATAAACAACCTAAAGACAGGACAATAGGCATCCCTATTGTCCTGTCCTTAACTGTTAACAGGTCATTACCTCAGCTTCTTTAAGCTTGCTGAGATTCTGCGCCTACAGAGAATTGTAGAAGGCATCAAAATTCTCTTTATCGATTTGGAAAAATCCGACCTCGGGAACATAGACATACCCTTCCTTCAGCAATCGGAGTGTGGTAACCATATTATCCTCTGTCCTTAGGTACAGGAATTTCTGGCTGTCAGGGGAGGGATCATCGATCAGCTTATCAATTGACATAGTTACGGGGACGGATTGATACAGAGCCTTAATGAAGTTATTCAGGGTATCATCCGGTTTCGCGGTAACCCGTTCTCCAATACCGTTATTCCAACTGTCGAAGCTTTCCCACTGATAGGACGCAAGGTTACCCTTAAGCTTTAAGAGACCGAAGAAATCTGAGCCTTTGTCCATGGTCAGACCGCCGTAGCTGTCGTAGATATCACAGGAAAAGCCGCCGTCATACTCCATATAGACCATAAGACGATATTTACTGTCATAGCCCTTCACGGTATAGACTTCACTTTCTCCTATATTGGAGGCGAATTCAGTCGCGTAATCCTCCTGCTTGCTCCACTCATCAAGGCTTGCTTTTGTCTTACCCAAGTATTCACCACGAAGTGACAAAGCCTCCTCCTTCGTCAGGGCTGAGCCATCGGCCGCCTGAAGTACGGTATTGTACTGAAGATATACTCTTCCCTGATAGACAAAGAGCGGCATCATTCTTGCATTTACTGCTCCGTCGGAATTGGGGAGTTCCACTGTAGCCACAGTAATGGGGTTAGCACCGATAGAAGGGTTGTGATAATTCAAGGCAAATGCACCGGCTGACACAATCAAAGCAGCTGCGGCAAAGGTAACCGTCATTTTTCTGACAGTAAATTTAACAGTTTTATTTTCGGGACGGCTAGCCCGCATTTTATGAGCGGCTGTTACGTAAAAATTCTCTGAAATATGTAACCCGTCCATTGCTTTTGAATAGATGTCTTTATTCATAATCGAATCCTCCTTGTAATTCATTTTTAAGCAGCTTTCTGCCTCTGGACAGCCAGGTCCCCACGGTTGCCGGACTTCTTTTCAACAGAGCTGCTATCTCATTGATGGAATAGTCTTCATAATAGAATAGATGGATAATCGTACGATACTTCTGGGGCAGCTTCATTACGACGCTTAATACCCCGCTTTCTTCTTCCGGAAGATAACTGATTTCCTCGTCCAAAGGGACATGGTAGCGGTTCCAGGAGGATTTTAGCCGGTTCTTGCAGGTATTGATCGTGACTCTGATCAGCCAGGCCTTCTCGTGTTCTTCACTCTCAAAGCCTCTTCCCCTTTGGATTAATTTAATATAGACATCCTGGACCGCATCCTCCGCATCCGCCATGCTTTTTGTGTAGGTAAAGGCCAGCCGGATCAACATAGAGGAGTATTTATTTATAATGTAATCAATATATTCATCGGTACCAAATGAATTATTCATGTTCCTCAACTCCTTTCACTAGTAATACAATTAAAGGACCCGATATTTTTCATTATAAAATATTTTTTTTGTTTTATACAAAGGGACTTTTGCAAGACTGTAATTGAATAAAAAAAGAAAAGACGGTATTTCCATATACACTCGTTGGAAACCAGTCTTTTCTTTATTTGGGAGCTATCATTCTATTTGCAAAAGTGACTTACTATTTCTCCAGTATTTGTTTGAGATAACCTTCGTTTAGCAAATGCAATGTCTTGAATTTACCGTTGCAGAAGACGGCCCAGTTGTTAAAAACACAGGGGAGGGCCTTGGCTTTCTCCAGGCTGTCAACCTTGACCAGATTCAGCGGGATTTGATTAAGCTCGCAAAAGCTTTCAATCTGTTCAATGCAGTTAGGAATATAAGGACATTGCAATCCGTAATATATGGTTAAAGCCGGATGATCGATGCATTGCTTTTTCGCATTTTCAGTAAAACGGGGCTTTGTACTGTCAAAGGACAAGGATAGCAGTTCATATTCCGTACCAATAGTATCGACAGTCTCAAAGCCGTATTTCTGTAAGAATTTTTTATCTGACAGGAAGGGCATTTTCTTGATGGAGCTTATTGCACATAAACCGGATCTGCCCTGGGATCTGGCATCAGCGATACAATATTCCAGCAGCTCCTTGCCATACCCCTTATTCTTAAAACTACCGGACACCCATAAGCAATAAATGTAGGTATAGTTGGTACCTTCAATCGGAGTCCAGGCCTTCTCCAGAGGAGCATATTCGATAAATACCTTGCCCTTTGCATCCAGCTTCCGGAACACATGTCCCTCCGGAATTCTTTCCAGCAGCCAGGCCTTCTTGGCTTCCACGCCGCACTGATGCTTCTTATCGGCAATAGCACAGCAAAGATGTTCTGATTTTATGTTATCTGTTGTTATATTGATAAAATGATGATCCATTTTTCCACCTCGGTACCATACAAAAGTATTTACGTTACAATCCTATCATACACAATAAAATAAGACTGCACTATGTCATATTTAGTAATAAGTTTTTACTTACTACTTGCAAAAATTATTTTTTGTTATATAATAGTAATAGTTACTAATATTGTTAAAGAACAAGGAGGGATAACATTGTATAATATCTTAATCGGCGGAGCTGCTGGTCAGGGAATTGAGACAGCTGCAGCCATATTACAAAAATTCTTAAAAAATACCGGATATCAGGTACTGGCCGTTAGAGACTTTATGTCACGGGTACGGGGAGGTCATAATTTTACTCTGTTACGATTTGGTACAGAACCTGTGTTATCTCACAGCAGCAGGCTGGACGGAATTGTGGCATTTAATGAAGAGACAGCCAGATTACATAGGGATGAGTTGAAAGAGGAGGGATTCCTTCTCTGTGACATTCAGAATCAGATAGAGGATCCACGAACAATTGCTTTGGATTTTGCGGGAATCGGGAAGGAACTGGGTAATCCCAGAGTTACCGGTATCGCAGCAGTCGGAGCAGTCTTAAGAATTTTCGGTGAAGAACTGAAGGACACTGAGGACACTTTGAGAAGCTTTATCCGGCAACAGCTTCTCGAGATGAATGTAACTGCTTTGCATAAGGGATATGAGCTTGTAGAAAGCAGATATCCGCACCTGCAAGGAGATTCAAAAGAAACAATTTTGATTAACGGTAATCAGGCAGTCGGCTTTGGAGCAATTGCTGCCGGATTGAAATTCTATAGTGCTTACCCGATGTCACCATCTACGACAATACTGGAGTATCTGGCTTCTAAGAGCGAAGATGCCGGGATTGTGGTAGAACAGGCGGAGGATGAGATTGCAGCGATTATCATGGCGCTTGGGGCATCCTTTGCAGGTGCACCGGCGATGACTGGAACCTCGGGCGGAGGCTTTTCGTTGATGGTCGAAGCGCTGGGGTTGTCCGGAATGGCAGAAATCCCTTTGGTTGTGGTTGATGTCCAGAGACCGGGTCCTGTTACCGGACTACCCACCCGTACGGAACAGAGTGATCTAAAATTTGTGATATCCGCTTCCCAGGGAGAATTCCCTAGAATGGTAATCGCACTGCGTAATCATGCGGATGCTTTTTATCAAACGGCCAGAGCGTTCCGAATCGCGCAGGAATACCAGATCCCTGTAATACTCTTAAGTGATCAATACCTCGGGGATTCCTCCGCAAGTGTGGAACCCTATGATCTGACAAAGATAACACCCGTCAGCCCGCTCACGTTTGAAGAGAGTAAGGAAGGAGAATATCTTCGTTACAGGTATACTGAGAATGGGATATCACCGAGACTAATTCCGGGAAAAGTAAGGAATTTTGTCACTGCTGACAGCGACGAGCATGACGAATACGGAAGGATAACGGAATCAGCCGAGGTAAGAACCAAAATGATGGATAAACGGTTGGGTAAATTGGAGAACCTAAAGAAGGAATTGCTGGAGCCGGAATTGATCGGTCCGGAAGAATTTGATACCTTATTCCTGGGTTGGGGATCCACTGAGGGTGCTTTGAAGGAGGCAGTAAGGCTCCTAAATGCTACAGGAAGCAGAAGATATGCCGCGTTAAGCTTCGGTGACATCTATCCGCTTCCACAAAAGCTTCTTCGTGAGATGGCTGCGAAGGCTAGGGAAATCATAAATATTGAGCAGAATGCAACCGGACAGCTGGCTGACTTAATTATGGAGCAGACAGGAATCGGCTGCACTGCAAGTATCTTAAAATATGACGGCAGACAGATATCTGCTGAGGAAATTGTAGATAGAGTCAGAAAGGGGGAACAAAGATGAGTAAAGAATTTTCTACCCGTGAAACGGCCTGGTGTCCCGGGTGCGGCAATTTTAATATTCTGGACTGTTTAAGGATTGCTCTGGAGGAATTGGGGAAGGATCCCTATGAGGTACTGATGGTTGCCGGTATCGGGCAGGCAGCAAAGCTTCCGCAGTATATCAGTGCAAACTATTTCTGCGGTCTTCATGGAAGAGCTTTGCCGGTGGCGGCAGCAGCCAAGATCGCAAATGATAAATTAACCGTAATCGTCGACACCGGAGACGGTGATTCATACGGCGAAGGCGGGAATCATTTTCTTCACAATATGAGAAGAAATGTGAATATCACACACTTTGTTCATGACAATCAGATCTATGGACTAACAAAAGGTCAGGCTTCTCCCACCTCTGTGGAGGGACTTGTAACGGATGTTCAGGTCGACGGGAATACAACCACTCCGCTTAATCCCATCCTAATGGCGATAGCCGGGGGTGCCGGATTTGTTGCAAGAGCCTTCAGCGGACGGAAGGAGCATCTGATTTCGATCATGAAGCAGGCGATTGAATATGACGGTTATGCTGTCGTTGATATCCTCCAGCCCTGTGTCAGCTTTAATAAGGTTAACACGTTTGCATTTTACAACCAGAGGGTATATGAACCCGGAGAGGATTACAGACCTGAGGATAAGGCAGCGGCATTACTGAAATCGATGGAGTTCGAGGAGAGGCTTCCGATCGGTGTTATTTATCGGGAGGCCAAACAGAATTTCCACCAGAAAAATCAGATATTGAAAGCCGGTACTCCGCTCATTGATATTGAGAGGAAGCCGGAAATAATCAATAAATTATTACATGAATTCTATTAAGGAGGA
>JAEZLY010000195.1 GCA_023414985.1 Bacillota bacterium
TTGCCAGCCATCGTCTGATGCCGCCCGGTGGACTTCCCGGTGCTGCCATGATGGGACGTCAGGCGGTACAGCATCTCTGTAAGGATACGGATACTGTCTTCCAAGGCAAGTTATAAGAAATGCATCAATTTCTGATATAACAGGGCAGCTATCCTATATTCAAAGACATTAAGGTAAGGACAACAGGAGTTACATTGCCCTTACCTTAATTTATTTCATAGCGGTATCAAAATGATCGATGGAATAGATCAAAATATTTCGTTATACAGATAGTTCGGGGTATGATAGCATAGGTTCATAACGAATAATCCGGAAAGGGGAAAGAAAATGTTAAAAGTAGTGAATTTATTAAAGGAAGTAAATGCTGTACAGGGGTTATATACCTATAATAAGATCGGGGCACTGAACGGTCACATGCTTAGTGTGGTCCAGGTGGCGGACCGGACTTTGGATTTTCACGTTCACGAAGGCTCGGATGAGCTCTTCTGTGTCCTTGAGGGAAGCTTTCAATTAGAGACGGAGGAAGGTCTTCACAGAGTGAATCAGGGAGAATTTATCATCGTACCGAAGGGAACCAGACACAGACCGGTAGTTGGCGAACTAACCAAGTTTCTGATGATAGAGCTTGAAGGTACTTTAAATAAAGAAAATAGCGGTGATCTGTATGAAGACTGAGAAATCAATATTTGAGCAGCCAATTCGGAAGCTTCCTGCTGCAGATATTCCTTTGAGCGGTGTTCAAGCATACCTCTCCCAAGGAGAGCAGCATCAGGTAATCTTTATGGAATTTACAGAGGATGTGGAGCTGCCCGAGCATTCTCATGCAGGGCAGATCGGCTTTGTACTGGAGGGAAGGATTGACTTAACCATTGGCGGCGAGAAGCACACCTATGGAAGAGGTGACAGGTACTATATTCCCGAGGGTGTCAGTCATTCCGGCAGGATCTATGCCGGTTATGCCGATATTACCTTCTTCGATCAGAAGGACAGATATCCTGTGAAATAAATGTGGAAGCCCTTTACATTATTGATAAATCATACTATACTCTTTATTGTTACTGCACTTGAAGAACAGATTGGAGAAAGGAGAAAAGATAACCGGTATACCCGGTATCTTTTGGTAACTATGAAGGGAAAGTTTAGAAATGATTTGATCATTATGCTGAAGGGCTTTGTGATTGGCTCGTCCATGAGTGTGCCCGGTGTAAGCGGCGGGACAATGGCAATTTTACTTGGAATATATGATAAACTGATTGGTGCAATCAGTAATTTCTTTAAGGATATAAAAAGCAACCTGATATTTCTGATTAAATTCTGTATCGGTGCAGGTGTGGGAATTGGTTCCCTTGCCTTTTTAATTAAGTGGCTCTTAGAGCTGTTCCCGCTGCCGGTATCCTTCTTCTTCCTTGGAGCAGTTATCGGAGGGATCCCTGCTCTGTATAAGAAGACGAAAGCTACAGCCATCCGGTTCTCTTCCTTTATCTATTTCCTGCTGGGCCTCGTTATCGTTGTCTCCATCGGCTTCATACCGGCCGGTAACATTAGTATCAGCACCGGTACTGGGCTGACACATTATCTGATGCTGCTGGTAACCGGAATCATCGTCGCCCTGGCACTGGTACTTCCCGGCATCAGCACTTCCCACATGCTGTTGGTGCTTGGTATGTATGACAGACTTCTGCTGGCGATTACACAATTCGATATTGTTTATATCGGAATCCTTGGTATCGTGACGGTGATCGGTATCTTCCTGATTACAAAGCCGCTCGAATGGACCATGAATAAATTTCCTCATCAGACCTATTGTATGATTATCGGGTTCGTGCTGGGCTCTACCTTTGAGATTTTCCGTGATAAGATCATTCCCTCTATTCCCGCAAGTGCTAACGCAATCTGGTGGATTGCCTCCGTGATCTTATCAATTGCTACCTTTATCCTTGGATGTCTCTCGATCATGTCCCTTGCAAGGTTTTCCAATGATTAATTTAGTTCCAATGAATCCCTATATTATACAATTTTAATAATTACGACCGGCAAAAAATATTGTTCCATATGGAAATTCATGTTATACTAAAATCCGTGGGTAGGAAGTTCACTTCTATTGAATTGTTTGGCTTGCTTTTTTACCATACTTCAGAACATAATAATGTACAATAGGAAGGTCTCTTATGAAAGTCATTGAGATACCAGTGAATACGGTGGTTGAACTAAAATTCTATTATATGGGTACCAGATATAAAGTAGGCGTAGGCTTGCTTTATAAGTATGGAAATACCGTTTATGTGTCTGCCCTAAAAAGTGCCGGAAAGACAGTTCCGGCATCGAAGCTGAAAAGTGTGAATCTGATTTATCAGACCGAGGTGGGTAAATATACCTTCCATAATATCGGACTCAGATCTCTGTCCTTGAATGGACAGAAGCTGTATGCAGTACAATCGGATAAAGATGCTCAGATGGTCAATCATCGAAAATCCTACAGACTTTATCTCGGTGCCAATATCGTAGCAAAGTTGATTAATGAGGATGGAAGCGAAGAGAGCCTCCAGTGTATCCTGAAGGATATCAGTGCAACCGGTATGGGAATATTAAGCCGTCGTAAGGTGGATGAGACGGCTAAGATTGAAGTATCCTTCAAGCTGAACAATAATAAGGAGACCTTGATCGGCAATATTGCCAGGGTGGACGAATTTAAGAATGGAACAGGTTATCTGTTCGGCTGCGAATTTGATGAACCGAACGAAACCCTTGGCAAATATGTGGCGCAGCAGGTAGAAAAACTCATGAACGAACAGGAAGAAAAGCTGAGCAGTCAGGGAAGCATCCGATAAAAGCAATACAGAGATTGAAAGGTAAGCAGCATCCGCACAAACACGAGCGGCTGCTGCCTTTTTTAATGGGATTCTAATCCAAAACCTATTGACAGTGAATTGATTTGGTGATATATTTGCGATATCAAAATGATATCAAAATAATAACTATAATAGGAAGTGGGGAAATTTTATGAATGAACAAAATAGTTTTGACATGAAAGATATAACGGAAAAGGAAATCAGACCCTTAAGCGGCGGTCTCATGCTGCTTCTGGAATTATTGGAACTGGCAGTCTCCGTTCTGCTGATGATTTACGGACCCTTTCTCATTGTAAAGGGATTGGGAGCGATAGGAGGCATTCTGCTGGGCTTGGGAATTATTCTTTTTGTTCTGTTCTTTATCCTGCTTGGCGGTTTCCATATCCTGAACCCGAATGAAGCGCTGGTTTTGACCTTGTTCGGTCAATATTACGGTACGATTAAGAAAGAGGGATTTTATTATACCAATCCCTTTGCCTCGGGCTTTAATCCGACGAACAAGATCCCTGCGGTAAATGCAACCGTTGGCACCGGAGCAGTCGGTACCAATGCACAGATTACCGCACAGACCGGTTACTCCAAAAAGATTTCAACGAAGACCCAGACACTCAGCAATGAGAAGCAGAAGGTAAATGATGTTCTGGGTAATCCTATTATCATCGGAGCAATCGTGATTTGGAGAGTTGCTGATCCGACAAAGGCTGTATTTAATGTAGAAAATTATAAAACCTTTTTATCCATCCAATGTGACTCAACAATCCGTAATATTGCAAGACTATATCCATATGATACTATGGAGGATGATGCGGATGAGAAGACACTCCGAGGCAGCAGTCAGGAGATTGCAGACAGTATGAGGATTGAGCTGCAGCAGAGAGTCAGTGAAGCAGGCTTGGAGATCAAAGAAGTAAGGATTACCCATCTGTCCTACTCCGAGGAGATTGCCGCAGCCATGCTGCAGAGACAGCAGGCAGTTGCCATTATCGCAGCTCGTCAAAAGATTGTAGAGGGTGCGGTGAGTATGGTGAAGATGGCTATTGACCAGCTTGGGGAAGAGGAAGTTGTGGTGCTCGATGAAGAAAGAAAAGCGGCTATGGTAAGTAATCTGCTGGTTGTACTCTGCGGCAACAAGGACGCTCAGCCGGTTGTCAATAGCGGTACCATTTATTAATCGTAAAGGTTGGTTGATATGGAAGAAAAACTGGATGCGAAGGAAGAAAAACTACAAGCAAGATTGAGTCGCCTGCAGGAGCTGGAACATGAGGTCCTGCAGAGAGAAAAGACGCTGAAGGAGAAAGAAAAGTCGAAGAAGCAAATACTTCTTCGGCTTTCTCCCAGTCTCTGGAATGAATTGGCTTCCTGGGCAGAGGAGGATTTTCGATCCATCAATGGTCAGATAGAGTATCTACTGGCGGAATGCGTCAGAAAAAGAAAACAGAAATGATGGGGAGGTAGCTGCAGCTATGTCAGATTCCTTGATCACGAAAAAGGCGATTGCAACCGGAATGAAGGAGCTTACCAGAAAGAAAAGCTTTGATAAGATCACTGTATCAGATATCACACAGGCCTGCGGGCTGAACCGCCAGACTTTTTATTATCATTTTCAGGATAAATTCGAGCTGGTGGACTGGATCTACTATAATGAAACCATATCCATCATTTATAATAATCTGAACTATGATAATTGGGACAGCAGGGTATTGGAGCTGCTCACTAAGATAAAAGCCGAGGATTATTTTTATATGAATACCCTGAAGGCTTCCGTCGGAAATGAATTCCGGGAGTATCTGTTCCGGGTTACGGTGGAGTTCTTCTGCGATTTGATTGGAAGGGTTGCCGAGAATACGGATATGAGGGAAGAAGAGATCAGATTCATAGCGGAGTTTTATGCCTTCGGTATCGTAGGGATCATTTTTTCCTGGGCGCAGAAGGGGATGAAGGAATCGCCGGAATACATTACCGAACAGCTTAAGAATCTGGTAAATGGTACGGAACGGTTTGCCTCTGTGAGATATCGGATGAGGAATCCCGATCAGGAAGATTAATACACAAAACCGGTTAAGAACAGCTCCCTAACTCGGGCGGCATCTCCTTTCTTACATAGCTCCAGAAGGAGCTGAAGCATCTCAACCTGTTGTTTTTTAGTGAGCTTGCCGGGGTAAGTGGTGAGTCCGAGTTCCAAGAGATTCCGTGCACACCGCTCGGGTGATTTCTGCATTCTGACCAGATTAATGTCAAGAGCTGCATTCAAAGCAGCTTTTTTCAATTTCATTTCCAGAATCATGGACACACCTCCTATGGTTGTCAGACCTCTTTGTTCTTTCTTCATTCTAGTATGTTCCCGGAATTCTTTGTATAGACAAAATTCTCTTTTTGTCTAAAAATCCAACAATTTTATGTCGGTGTCAAAAAAGCCGACAATGAAAATATAGTGTCTAATTACTTTGTGATTTTCCCGTGCTATACTTCCGCTTATCAAAAACGAGGAGTGAAGCAAATGAAAAACAAACGGTTGAAGAAAGTCATCATAGGTTCTGCTGTCATCGTAGCAATTGTCATCATACCGCTTCTATATAGCTACCTGTACCTGGGGGCCTTCTGGGATCCGTATTCCAGATTGGAGTCTTTGCCGGTGGCTGTTGTGAACGAGGATCAGGGAGCAGTGATCAATAAGGAAGAACGAAATATGGGTCAGGAAATGTGTGACCGTCTGGCTGACGAAGCGGATTTAAAATTTGTATTTACAGATGAAGCGACGGCAAAAGCAGGTACAGAGGGTTCCGATTATTATGCAATGATCGTGATACCGAAGGATTTTTCTTCCGATATTGCATCGGCGGGAACGACTGACAAGCATACGGCAACGATTCAATTTTCCGCTAATGAGAAGAGAAACTATCTGGCCAGCCAGATCTTAAGCAGAGCTGTACTCGAGATCGAGGAATCTGTCCGTGATAAAGTAAACAGTGAAATCATATCCCAACTGGCAGACAATATGAATGAGGTTCCGGACCAGATGACAGAGCTTCAGGATGGACTTGGTAAGCTTTCCGATGGTTCGACAGAGCTGAAGGACGGTTCGGCAGCGCTGGCAGAGGGTACTCAGGAATATAGGGATAAGCTGGCAGACTATCAGGAAGGCATCGACAAGCTGGCTGACGGTTCGGCATCTCTCGTAACCGGAACAGCAAGCTTGAACAACGGTATCGATAGATTACTGTCAGGATCTAAGCAGCTGGCGGCATCTACTGAGGATATCGGAAAGCTTTCCGAAGGAGCCAAGACTCTGGCTGCCGGAGCGGATGCATTAAATACCGGACTGGTTCAATATACAGCGGGTGTTGATACACTGATTGCTTCCGTCAACAGTACCGGAGAATTCTTAAAGACCTATGTAACTAAGGTTAATCCGGCTATTATGAAAGATCCGGTATTTGCGGGCTTTATCATGAAGCTGTCCGATCCTAAGAATGCAGAGAGCATAGCAACCCTTCAGGCTGCAAGCACGAAGCTGAAGGCGGCTTCCCAGCAGATTGCAGCCGGGACAGCTACCCTTTCTGCAGGAACGAAAGATTTGCCGGAACTGAAGGCCGCAATGAATACCTTGTCCGCCGGCCTAGCTGCCGCAAAAGCCGGATCCGAGCAGTTGGCAGAGGGATCTAAGGCGCTGTCGGAGGGCATCGGTTCGGTAAAGGATGCTACAGCTAAGCTCTCGGAAGCAGCCGGAACAATTGCTGAGGGAGCAGATCAATTAGACAGTGGAGTAGGTGAATTAAGCGATGGTATCACTACCGCACAGTCGGGGGTTGATACGGCAATCACAGATACCGATGAGCAGCTGAAGGCATTGGATGGACTGAAGGAATATGCGGAAGCACCTGTCTCGATCGAACAGGATAATATCGTCTCTGTTCCGAACTACGGTACCGCCTTTGCCCCTTACTTCTTATCTTTATCCTTATGGGTAGGTGCTTTGATTATGTTTGTCGGTATCTACCTCGACTCTGAAGGAAAATTCAAGATACTCAGCAATAATTCGGAGCATAAGGTTGCGCGAAGCTTTATCTATCTGCTGATTGGCTTTGCACAGGCACTCGTATTGGCAAAGGCACTGGAGTGGGGATTGGGCCTGAAGGTAGACAATGAACTGCTTTATATGGCTGCCTGTTGCCTGTATTCCATGGTAGCGATTTCAATCGTACAATTCCTGATGGTACACTTAAAGGATCTGGGCAAATTCCTCTCCATCGTCCTGCTGATCCTGCAGCTGACTTCCTGTGGCGGAACCTTCCCGATGGAGACAATACCGAAGTTCTTCAGCTATCTGTATCCTTATATGCCGATGACTTATTCCGTCGGGTTATTGAAGGAATCCATCAGCGGTGCTCAAAGGGATAATGTGATTTACAATACTCTGGTATTATTTGCTATTCTGGTGGTATTCATGGTAATGACAATTCTCTTATCAGCGGTGAAATCCAGAAAGGCAGCCAAAGCAGCTCAAAATGAGCTTTCCTATGAATAAGGAATTATAGAATTTTAGAAAGTATAAATTACAGAAGAGAAAGTCTTGCGATTCGAAGAAAATTCGGAGGCGGGACTTTCTCTTTTTACTATACTTGAAATAGCGTGTTTCGATACCGGCTTGCGTGCGAAGCTGTCAGCTGGCTGACATGTTATTCTAATCTTAGAAGCCCTTATCTACTTTGCTCAAATTTTGGAAGTTTATAAAAGTTTTATAGACTCACAGGTTGATTTACCGGAAAAGAAAGGTTATAATGATAATCAAATAATTAACAAACTTCATAGGGCAAACTTATCGAAAGGTAAGGACGCAAAGCTAAAGGGTCGTCATCGTCAGGATACGGCAGCCAGTTGCATAATTTCTATTCCCTTTAGCGTATTTTTGTCCTGCTGAGGGGTTTTTTTATTTTGAAGAGGGATCCGCCGGTAACGGCGTTATCACTAAATGACATCATGAGACTAGTTTTTGACAGCAGGGTGACAGCAGGGACACAAGAAAACAACAGCTTAGTTGACTCAGAATTGACAGGACGGATAAGGCATAAGACAGCATGGGTAAGGCAGAACGACAGCATGGATGAGACAGAATGACAACAGGGTGAGGCACAATGACAGCATGGCAAGACAGAAGACGAAGCAACCTCGAGGAACACCATTATGACAAGACAACTTAAGGTTACGAGGGACGGATTATGACAGCAATGTTGACAGCTTGGTTGAACCATGAACTGAGTCTTTGTAAAGCCACTAATTCAGAACAGCCTTTTTGTAGAGAGATACAGCCTCCCTATGGGGAGGCTGTTCTGATTCTTAGGGCTCAATTCATAAATGCCGTCCAAAGCACCGGAATTACCGAGGGAACCATGATCGAAGCTTGCTGAACTCAAAGACTATTTGATTCTGCCATACGAATATTCCATGGGTTAGAAAACTTCAGGAATGATTAAAATATGATTAAGGTAATTGCATACTTTTTCCAACGTGTTATAATTCGTTTGTAGTAGTTTTCAGCGTAAAATGATATGGAGGGAAAGTATGTTAAAGAAAATGATTAAGACCGGGATGGCAGTCATCCTGGCGATCACCATGGTATTGATCCCGGTGAATCTGAATACAGCAACGGCTTATGCTGCAGTAAATTATGATGACACGGCGAAGAAAGCACAGCAGTTAGCTGACGTTCTTACTTCAATTTACGGTGCGACCAGTGTTCAATATGCTCTGATTGATGACGGAAAGATAGTGCTCTCCGGTAATTCGGGCGTATACAGCAAGGATGGAAGCACGAGCCTTACGAAGGAGCATATGTACGGAATCGGTTCTGTTAGTAAGGTGTTTACAGCAGCAGCTGTCATGAAGCTGGTAGAGGAAGGCAAAATCAATCTGGATACTCCTGTCGTCAAGTATCTACCGGAGTTCAAGATGGCAGATAAACGTTATAAGGATATCACCGTGAGAATGCTATTAAACCATTCTTCAGGCCTGATGGGTTCCACTTTAGGCAGTGCGTTATTATTGAACGATGCAGATACCGAAGCGATGGATACTCTGTTGGAAAAGCTTAAGACACAGAGATTAAAGGCTGACCCTGGCGCCTACAGCGTATATTGCAATGATGGCTTCGATCTGGCTCAGCTGGTGGTGGAAAGGGTAAGCAAGAAGAGCTTCTCAGAGTTTTTGACAGAAGAGTTTGACACTCCGCTTGCAATGGAACACACCAAGACTCCCTTAGATCAATTTGACAGGGCTGAATTGGTTAAAGCTTATTCCGCAGGTTCCGATACAGCACTTCCTACAGAGTATCTGAATGCCATCGGTGCCGGAGGAATCTATTCCACAGCGGAGGATTTGTGCAGATTTGCACAGATTTTCATGTATGGTGATGATGGAAAGATCCTATCGGACGAAACTGCGAAGTCGATGACGGAGAATGAATATTTAAAAGGTATGTGGTGCCCGGATGAGGATTCGTCCTTCTGCTACGGGCTCGGATGGGATAGCGTGAATACCTTCCCCTTCACCGAATATGGAATCAAAGCGTTGGTAAAGGGCGGGGACTCTTCCCAATATCACTCAAGTCTGGTTGTGCTGCCGGAGGAAGATATGGCCATGGCAGTAGTATGCAGCGGCGGATCAAGCGCCTATGCTCAGGCGATGATACAACCGGTATTATTAAGTGCTCTGTTGGCCAAAGGAAGTATTTCCTCAATCCAACCGGATAAAACCTTTACACCTCCTGTTAAGGCTGAGATGCCTTCTGAGGAAAAAGAAAATGCCGGATATTATGTATACCTCGCAGGAATGTTCTACGTTGGTGTTGATGATAACGGTGTTTTAACCCTCAAGGTGGGAGCACGGACAGAAACCTATGTATATACCGGTGACGGTAAATTTACCTCGGCTGACGGCGGTGCATATGTATCCTTTGAAAAGGAAAGCAATGGTAATACCTACCTGTATGTCCATGGCTACGGACCTTATCCTTATCTCAGCCAGGCGGCTACGGGCTCCTATCAGGGTCAGAAGATAACAGATAATAAGGTATCCAAAAAGGTGATGGATGCCTGGGAGAAGAGAGACGGAAAGAAATATTTTGCGCTGGAAGAGAAATACTCATCGGAAGCTTATATCCTAACCATCCCTGCAACAGCGCTTGAATTATCCAAGGAAGTCAAGGGTTATGTATACAATGCAAAGATCATTAACAGCAATCTGGCGCAGATGCAGTTCCAGATCCCGAGTCAGCTGGGCAGGGATTTGGCGGACTTTAGCTTCACCACAAAGAACAAACTGGAATATCTGGATATGAGGGGCGGTCTTTACGTAAGTGAGGATGGAGTAAAGATCATTCCCACCAAGGCTTCCTTTGCTGTAACGATAGGAAAGGATGGCTATGCCCAGTGGTATACGATAGGGGATAAGGCAGAGAAGAAGACAATCCGGGTTAGTGTACCAAAGAATGCTTCCTTCTCGGTATATGATAAAGATGGTGCCTGCGTATTCAGCTCCCTTACCTCTGAGATCAGAATAGTAACCTTACCCAAGGACGGTTATATCGTATTTGCAGGAAATAAGGATACTAAGTTTTCGGTTAGTTATAAGAAATAGGTAACCGCAAAGAAAACGATACGCTTAGGATGCGGCAAGCAGACTCCTGAGTGGAAGGCTGTTGCATAATAGATAATCAATAACTGAGGCAAGAGTAATAGGCATGATAGGATGCTTATTGCTCTTGCCTCATGTTAAATAAGGTATTATACAATGGTCAAATTTTATTTCCAGGATCAGTGGACTTACTTTATCTTTGCCCTACTTCGATATCACCGCTGGTGGTCGATATCTGCAGCTTGATGTTCGGTGCAGTGCCAATGCTTCCATCTGCATGATTCCGATCCTCGTTAAAATCCAACAAATCATCGAAATCAGTACGGATCGACCCACTGGAGGAATCTGCATTGAAGTGAAATTGCAGGGAGGAAGGAAGTGTAAGCTCCGCATCGCCGCTGGAAGCGTCGATTATGATATCGTCCTGGATTGCTTCCGGTGCATCTGCAAAATCCAGCTGCATATCTCCTGAGGTAGTCTCAAAGCGGCCGGCACCAGCCAGATCCGAGCCTTTGATATTTCCGCTGGAAGCAGTTGCTGTTATATATCCGTCAGCGTCTTCCACTGTTATATTCCCCGAGGTGGTACCCAATTTCTTCTCACCGGAGGAGCCTTTGATTCGGATATTACCGCTGGAGGCTTCTGCCTCAAGGGCTCCTGTGGAAGCTTCAACTGTAATATTTCCTGAGGAGGTGGCAACATAGGTATCTCCTGCACCACCGTAAAGCTCAATATCGCCGCTGGTAGCGGAAAGCTGTCTGTCGCCTTCGGCTTTCGATACGGTTATATCCCCGCTGGAAGTGGAGAAGCCAATCCTGGCTGCGGTCACCTCGTTGAATTCGATATCTCCGCTGGTCGCACTGACTTGAAGCTCTGTAAGACTCAAGCTGAGTGAACTCGAAACATCCCCGCTGGAGGTTGAGGTATCAATTGCCCCGTGATAATCTGCGGGGAGATAAATCTCCATCCTGCTTCCCCTGTTCGGATGGATGAACCAGTTGATATCATCTCTGATCCTGCCCTCCAGCTTCAGTTTGCTTCCGCTCTGGGAGATACGTGTCAACTGATCTTCGTCGGGAGTAAAGCTCATATATTCCTTCAGAACCAGATCGTTGGTATCGTTCATAAAGAATTCTACATCATCGGCATGGTATTCAATCGAAATCGTATCGATGCCATCCAGAGAAGCAGTTTGCTCATTGACCAGCTCCAGATTGTAGAAACCGCTCGTGACCCATACACCGCCTCGGTTGACCGCTACGACCATCAAACAGATCAAACCCATTGCGATAAAGGTAAATACTCCGACTAAAGCAATAATCAATTTTCTCATTTCCTGATCTCCTTTAGTCTGAATAAAAGCTCAATTATTGCATGGAGACAGGCTCCTGCCAGAAAGATGATCCAGGTGGCATACCAGGCGAAGGTAAAGAAGCTGACTGCAAAATAGATCAGCAGGATGAAGGTCCATAATACAGCAATCGCTGCATTCTTTACGGATTTGTTTTTCAGGGTATCACTTTTCCACTCTTTGAATTCTTCCACAATGGTATCTTCCTTTCTCATATATTTCGGATATCTTGCACCGACATAAATCAGCATGCAGGTCGGGACGATATCAATTAACAGCATCAGAACGATTCCCATGGCTGTCATATCGATCCGCGGCAGTATTCTGCCTCCTGTGAAGGCACAGCCGAAGAAAACAACGACGCCGAAGATATACAAACCGATGGCAGCCGACTTGATTACTGCGTTCTTGTTCAACCGATCTTCAATCTCTTGCCGGTCCTTCTCATTTGCTTCCTCCAGACCCTGGAACAGCTCGGTGACATTGCCGATCGAACTGATCACATGCTTGAAGGCATCCTCCTGGGATACCCCGCTTGCTACTAGATCCTGATAGCGTTCCTCGGAATTGGCCAATAATTCTTCTTTTAATTCATAAGCTTTTCTGGTCCCTGGAGCTTTCTCGAAAAGAGTTTCTATGTGAGCTCTCATTTTCTCATTCATTTTATTTCCCCTCCGTTCACTTTAATAATTGATCAATAATATATTTGGCGTTCTCCCAGTCTTTCCTGTATTCCAGGTATACTTCACGTCCTTTGTCAGTGATTGCATAATACCTTCTTCTGGCCCCTACCTCCTGGTCTCCCCAATAGGAAGTAATCAGCTGGGCCTGCTCCAGACGCCGGAAAGCGGTATAGAGTGTTGCCTCCTTGAGTTCATAGAGATTATTGGTCTTCTCCATGATCTCCTTGTTGATCTGATATCCGTAGCTGTCGTTCTCCAGTAAATGAGCAAGAATGATCGGCTCTGTATGCCCTCGTATCATATCCGAAGTAATTGACATTAAATTACCTCCTTTCGTTAGCTACATTATATTGGATGATACCTCGCCTGTCAAGGTATATTTTTAAATAATGTAAATCGAACCACAAATTTCCTGCTGCACCCCATTGTTCTCTATTGGGTGAAAGGGTTGGGAATAAAAGAAGGGACCCTGCAGACGGATTATATTCCGGCCTGCGGGGCCCTACTGATTGATAGCTCTATGCGATGGTTTAATTACAGCTCTGTCTTTTCTCGGAGCAGCTCATCCATGTGCTTATATTGTGCTTCCTCGAGAAGAATTTTATTTCCGGAGCGAGTGATCAGCTTCCGGCTTTCCAGATCCCTGAGGGAACGGCTTATGGTTTTTGCCGAAAGTCCGGTGGTGTCAGCCAGATCCTGCTGGGACAATCGGATGGTACAGCATTTCTTATTCTCAGTCTGTTCATAGATACGCATCAGCGTATAAATCAGACGCTCGCTGCCCTCCATGAAAAGAAATACGCGTTCCCGCTTAACCTCCTCCAGGAGGAAGGAACCCATGGTCTTTACCTCCGTTGACAGAATGCTGATATCACTTTTTACCCAACGCTCAAAGATGGCTTTGGGGATAACCAGCATGGTACAGGGGGTAATTGTGGATAAGGTGGTCTGGTAATGTGTCAGCTCAAGCAGCACCTCCATACCCCCGAAGCTTTTGGCAGGATAGAACCACATATAATCGTAGGAATTACCGAGAAAACGGTAATCAATCGCTTTGACGATCCCCTCTGCCAGGATATAAATCATATCCACTACAGCTTCCTCACGGATAAATTCCGTATCCTTCTTAAAATTTGTGATTACCAGAGCTTCCATGACCCAGTCCGGTGCGGAATTAAAATACGTTTGAAGATACGCTAACGGTTCTCCTTCCAGACGGTCTAGCAGTTCTGAAAGCAAAAGCCTGTTTTCTCTTGCATTTCCCATATGCTTTGAACCTCTCCTTATATTCTGTTCCTATTTAGGTGATCGAACAATCCTATCATACCATAAGCTTAGCATTCACTGCAATATTCCTGTGTATGCTTCTCAGAAAGCTCTTGTGCGGAACGGTTACCTCTTTCTCTTGTCAGAGCCGTCAATACGGCTGCCAACCACTGGATACAGGGACCGGCTGTCAGAGCAGTCAGGATTGTCACAATACCAAGAGCACCACCCAACAATGCTCCGAGAAGGATCATCGTAATATCAAAAGCAATCTTTACCTTTCTAAAATCCAGCTTCAGCTTATCACGGATTACCATAACAATTCCTGTAAAGGGGTCGAGACCGATATCCACAGTAATGTAGATCGCCACTCCAAGATAGATCAAAAGGCAGCCTGCCACAGCAGCGCCAATATGCCCGATCAGGGTAGTAATCTGCAGGGCCTCAAATAACTTTGAACCAAGACTTACACTGAAACCATAGGGTAGGATATAAATTACCGTACCGAGATTAACATATCTGCGTCCGATGAAGAACAGCAGTGTAATCAGGGAAAGGTTAATAATATTGGTTACCATACCAAGCTGTCCGGGGGTAAGATGCAGAGTATTTCTCATTCCGTCATATACTAAGCCGATCGGATCATTGCCCAATCCATTGGCAGCATTCCATGCGACACCGATTCCAATGAAGAGGATGCCGATCAAAGCACCGATTATTTTTATCAGATTAAATTTTTTCATTTTAGACTCCATTCTGCCGATGAAACGGCATAAAACACGAACTACGGTTTCATTATAGGGAGAAATTCAACGTGAAAAAAGGACAAATGTCTGATTTTAATGAAAATACATTGAAAAAATGTGGAAATGACATTTGCAAGGTAAGAAATTCATGCTATGATGAGCCTATATTATGCAATTACGGCACTAATCGAATCACAGTAATTGCCGGTTATAGTCTAGGGGGATGGAAGAGATGGGTGGAAAGAAGCTGTTGTTATTGATTTGCTGTATGATAGGTCTATTGAGCCTGAGTGCCTGTGAGGAGAAGGCGGCTGATACAAAGAAGATTAACCAACCGGAGCAAGGAACAAAGAATGTGAATTCAGCCCCGGAGCAAGAACCAAAGAACGTGAATACAGCCTCGGAGCATGAGGTCGTATTTTCAGAGACAGGTTATTTTTTTAGTAAGGATCTTGCACTGGAGATACTGAGCGGCAGTCCCGGTAAGATCTACTATACGACGGATGGTTCAGAGCCTGACAAAGAGGCTGAGCAATATGAGAAGCCGATTGTTCTGAAGGCTGATGAGACTGCCCAAGCCACCAGTATTAAGGCAAAGGCTTATTACGACGATGGGAAGGAATCCGAGACGATCGTACATACCTATTTTGTCGGTAAGGATGTAAGCTCAAGATATAATACACTGATTTTCTCTGTGACGACGGATCCATATAATCTATATGATTATGAATACGGCATCTTTGTGGAAGGAAAGCTGCGGGATGACTGGATTAAGAAAAATCCCGGGGTCAAGGTTGATCCGGATGATCCGGCAAATTTCAATATGCGGGGGAAAGAGAGCGAGCGTGAGGTATATCTTGAAGTCCTTACTCCCGATGGGACCGTGGCGGCTGCACAGAACGCCGGAATTCGAACCTATGGCGGATGGTCCAGAGCCAGGGTTCAGAAGTCGATTAAAATCTATGCACGCAAGGAATATGGTGAGGAAAGCGGAAAGCTGAAGTACGAATTCTTTCCGGCAAAGACGGCTGCGAACGGCAGCGGCAAGGTACAGGACAGCTTCAAGCAGCTGGTGCTTCGTAACTGCGGTAATGATAATGGATTTGCCTTCCTGCGGGATGAGCTCTTCCAGACCCTTGCGGGACAGACCGGTTATCTGGATTATGAAGCGGTACGTCCGGCAGTGATGTACCTGAACGGAGAATACCGCGGCTTTTTCTGGCTTCATGAGGTCTATTGTGACGATTATTTCGAAGAAAACTACGGAAAGTATCAGGGTAAGTTCGAGATACTAGAGGGTGGTGACACCTACAAGATCGTCGATACGGATGGTGGCAATGCTCAGACAGTGGAGGAATACCAGGAGCTTTTTGACACCTACTCGAAGCTCGATCTGACCGAGGAGCAGAATTATCAGAAGCTTTGCGAACTGGTCGATGTCAAGAACTATCTGGAGTATTTCGCGTTCCAGATCTTCATCGGAAATGAAGACTGGCCACATAACAACTATAAATGTTACCGTTATTATACAACGAACGGAGAGCAATATGGGAAAGCTCCCTTTGACGGGAAGTGGCGTTATCTGCTGCACGACCTGGATTTCAGTACGGGTATTTACGGGAACGGTCCCTTGATTGACAATATCATGAATTATGTGGGTCAGAAAGGGGAGATCAGAGATACTTGCCCCCTATTTGGACAGCTGATGAGACGTTCGGACTGCAGAGAAATCTTTTTCCGGAAGACGGCGGATCTGGCGAACGGAGTATTTGCTACGGCATATTTTAACCGTCAGCTGGAGGCAATGCATGAGCTTCGCAAGAATGAACTATACCACACCTACGGAAAGCAGCTGCTGGAGGATTGGGTGAAGCCGAACCATCTGAATTATCAGATGGGTGTCCTGAAGGAATATATCAGAAAGCGTGGGGATCATGTTCTGACCAAATACCAGGAATACTTCGGACTGGGAGCCCTCTATACTCTGACAGTAAAACCCACAGAGGGAACGAAGCTGAACGTGAATTCCTTTTCCACGGATCAAGCCTTTACAGGATGCTACTATGAAGATTATCTGACAACGATAACAGCTGCTCTGCCCGAAGGAAAGCAGCTGGATTACTGGCTGGTAAACGGAGAGAAAAAAGAGGAAGAGGAGCTTACCATAACCGCGGACGATATCAAAGACGGAAACGTAGAGGTAAGCTGCGTGCTGAAATAACTATATGAGGCTGTTTCAAAATACATAAAACAGCTTAAGGTCAGAACAACAGACATCCCTCACACACAGGTTGCCGGACATCTTACTGTTTTGTAAGCCAAGATCAAACAAGTTTGTTTGATCTTGGCTTACAAAATCAGTAATCTGTCCTTCAAACAGTGCATTTGCGCGAAAGTAAAGTGAGCATATGCAAGCTTGCTTGTATATATGCGAACGCGCATGCGAACCTGATAGCGAGTTTACGAGC
>JAEZLY010000254.1 GCA_023414985.1 Bacillota bacterium
AAGGTCTCCCAGATCAACTGGATCGGACGTTCCATCGGTGCGGAGGTTGACTTTAAGATTGCAGGTAAGGAAGAGAATTTAAGAATCTTTACGACGAGACCCGACACCTTATTTGGTGCGACCTATATGGTTATCTCTCCGGAGCATCCACTGATCGAGAAGTATAAGAACGAGATTAAGAATTACGCAGCGCTGGTAGAATATCGCGAACAGGCTGCGAAGAAATCCGATTTCGAGAGAACGGAACTGGTAAAAGACAAGACCGGTGTACAGATAGACGGACTGATGGCAATCAACCCGGTGAACGGCAAAGAGATTCCGATCTGGATCTCCGATTATGTACTCATGACCTACGGGACCGGTGCGATTATGGCGGTTCCCGGGCATGACGAGAGAGACTGGGATTTTGCCAAGAAATTCAATCTTCCGATCATTGAGGTTGTAGCAGGAGGGAATGTACAGGAGGCTGCTTATACCAATACAAGTACAGGTAAATTAGTGAATTCCGATTTCTTAAATGGTATGGAGGTAGCCGACGCGAAGGTTAAAATCCTGGATTGGTTGGTTCAGAAGGGCATCGGAGCGAAAAAGGTAAACTTCAAATTAAGAGACTGGGTATTCTCTCGTCAGAGATATTGGGGAGAGCCGATTCCGTTGGTTCATTGTGAGAAATGTGGTTATGTGCCGATTCCGGAAAGCGAACTGCCGTTAATGCTTCCCGAGGTAGAAAGTTACGAACCGACCGATAACGGTGAGTCACCCCTTGCTACCATGACGGATTGGGTAGAGACCACCTGTCCCTGCTGCGGCGGCAAAGCGCACAGAGAGACGGATACTATGCCTCAATGGGCAGGATCCTCCTGGTATTATTTACGATATATCGATCCTCATAATAAAGATGCTTTTGCAACCAAAGAGGAATTGGATTACTGGCTGCCCGTGGACTGGTACAATGGAGGTATGGAGCATACGACACTCCATCTGCTGTATTCCCGTTTCTGGCATAAGTTCCTGTATGATCAGGGACTGGTAGGTACACCGGAGCCCTATAAGAAGAGAACCTCCCATGGCATGATCCTCGGAGAGAACAACGAGAAGATGTCCAAATCCAGAGGCAATGTAGTTAATCCGGATGATATCATCAATGAATTCGGTGCAGATACTCTGCGTACCTATGAGATGTTCATCGGTGCCTTTGATCTAAGTGCCGCCTGGTCTAACGAGGGTGTGAAGGGCTGCCGCCGTTTTATGGAGCGTGTATGGAAGCTGAAGGATATGCTGACGGAGGAAGAGGGGTATTCCTCAACTCTGGAGACTAAGCTGCATCAGACCATTAAGAAGGTCAGTCTTGATTTCGAGGCAATGAAATTCAACACTGCAATAGCAGCCATGATGTCTCTGGTCAATGAATTCTATAAGCAGAATTCCGTGACCAAGGGTGAATTCAAGACACTGTTACTGTTACTGAACCCCGTTGCTCCGCATATGACAGAAGAGCTGTGGGAAATGGTCGGCGGACAGGAAAGAATCTATCAGCAGAAATGGCCGGTATATGATGAACAGAAGACCATCGAGGACACAGTGGAGATTGCTGTCCAGATCAACGGTAAGGTGAAAGCGAACTTATCGATCGCATTGGAGGAGAAGCAGGACACAGTTCAGCCCAAAGCGATGGAGCTTGCACCGATCCAGGCTGCCTTAAGCGGAAAAACCGTAGTCAAGGTCATCTATGTTCCCGGTAGAATCTTAAATATTGTTGTAAAGTAAAAACCGAAATACGATAATCCAGGTGGGTGCTGCACGGTACGTAGTGCAGCACCCCTATTTACGAATTAAAATTGAAAGAAGAGAAAAGAATGCAGCAGCTGATTAATCTGCAGCTTACCATGTTCCTGATGATTGCTGCGGGAATGATACTTAAAAAAATCGGGGTGATCGGGCCGGAAGGTCAGAAGAACATCACAGACCTGGTGATCTATCTGGTGTTACCCTGTAATATCGTAAAATCCTTTATGGTGGAATTCACCTATGATATCTTTTATACCTTTGCTGGAGTTCTGATCATTTCCGTTCTGATCCAAGTCGTCTGTTCTTTTCTGGGCAAGATTTTATATCAGAGGATGGAGCTTCCTCAGAAGAAGGTGCTGCAGTATGCAACTATCTGCTCCAATGCAGGCTTTTTGGGTAATCCGATTGCGGAGGGGGTATTCGGAACGATGGGACTTACGCTGGCTTCCATTTATCTGATCCCGCAGAGAATCGTGATGTGGTCCGCCGGGATTTCGGTTTTTACCGAAGCACCGGACAAGAAGACCCTGGTGAAGAAGGTGCTTACCCATCCCTGTATTATCGCATGTATCCTGGGTATTATTCTGATGCTGAGTCAATTTCAGCTTCCGGGCTTTCTTTCCTCCTCACTTCAGGCGGTCAGCGGCTGTAATACTGCCCTGTCCATGATGGTAATCGGCATGATTCTGGCAGATGTAGATTTAAAGCGGCTCGTGGATAAGAAGGTTCTGTATTATACACTGATACGGCTGATTCTGATACCACTCCTCGTATATCTGCCCTGTAAGCTGCTTGGACTGGATTCTCTGGTTACAGGGGTATGTGTGTTATTGGCAGCCATGCCTGCGGGAGCGACAACAAGTATTCTTGCCTCCAAATATAACGGAGATGCGGCCTTTGCCACAAAATGCGTTATCTTCTCAACGCTTGCCTCATTGCTCTCCACACCGATTTGGAGCATGCTACTGATCTGACGGACTAAGATTCCGACAGACAAAAATTCTTACAGAATTAAAGAGCTGCAGATATCTGTTCAGCATGCTTAAAATGATTTATAATTAGTAAATCGGAGGTGTATGAGTATGGAGAATAAGAAGATAGCGGTAGTCACCGGAGCAAACTCGGGAATGGGAAAAGCAACCGTAGCGGCTCTGGCTGACAGAGGATATACGGTGCTTATGCTATGCAGAAGCAAGGAACGTGGAGAAGCTGCATTACAGGAGCTTCAGGAGAATACGGAACGAGACCTACGCCTGGAATTGTGTGACCTGGGGCGTATGGAGGATATCAGAAGATGCAGTGAAGAAATCAGTAAAAAATACTTTAAGGTCGATGTCCTAA
Source organism: Bacillota bacterium (assembly GCA_023414985.1). Classification (GTDB taxonomy): domain Bacteria; phylum Bacillota; class Clostridia; order Lachnospirales; family Lachnospiraceae; genus Mobilitalea. The sequence continues at coordinate 3,130 of JAEZLY010000254.1, forward strand.
TTAATAATGCGGGGGTTATATCACTCGACCGGAGGGAAACCTATGACGGGCTGGAGGAGCAGTTCGGAGTCAATCATATCGGGCACTTCCTCTTAACGCTCAGGCTCCTCCCGTTGATGCAGCAGGGCAGCAGGATTGTCGTCGTTGCTTCCGGTGCTCATAAGGTCGGAAAAATTCATTTTGAGGATTATAACCTGACAAAAAACTTCAATGCAATCAAGGCCTACAGCCAGTCGAAGTTGGCCAATATTCTTTTTGCCAGGGAGCTGGCAGAAAGGGTTAAACAATGCGGAATTACAGTGAATTGTTGTCATCCGGGTGCGGTAGCGACCTCTATGGGTGTGGATCGGATTACCGGTTTTGGTTCCGGAGTTACCGGCTTATTAAAGCATATATTTTTGACACCGGAGGAGGGTGCCGGGACAGCTGTTTATCTGGCTACAGAGCTCGAGGGGGGAAGAGTTACCGGTAAGTATTTCTATAAATGCCGGATGTCTTCTACCTCTGCAGCAGCCAAGAGCAGGGCGGACGCAAAGCACCTGTTCGAGCTGAGCGAGAAGCTGACCAATGAATATTTTCCAAGTGACGGGCCGGAGGATAGCATCCGGAAATAATGGTTAAAGTAATAGCCTGTGAAATTGTGTTTCACAGGCTTTTTATTATTCTCATATCTAAATTTTTAATCTCCATAATTTCTACATATCCTGACCTTATGATTACAACAGGACTTAAATAAATACTTTCCCGTAAGGAGGATATTAGAAATGAATAATGCGATGACACATTATATGGAGTTATTAGCAACGAATCAGCCCTGGAACCTGTTACTATTTATGGCTGTGCCGGTAATCTGTGCAGAGACCTTAGCGATTACCGAATTGATTATCCTGTTCACCAGAAATATGAAGGGTGCTGCGAGAGCAGTCAATAAGGCTACCGGTATCTTTGCAGGTATTTACTTTTTAGGTATATTCCTTTACCTCTTTGTGAATGCGGTTGTTCCTTTGACTGCCACCGGCGGTTGGAGAGGCATCGCCGACGTAATTGCCGTAGGCTTTTATCTGTCAGGTATCATTCCTTTCCTTGGTATGACGCTGTTAGAGCTGAATATCATCGGCAGAAAGCTGGACGAGACAGGTAAGCTGAAGCTTCATACCATCTTAGTAGGTATTTTCCTGGTAGTAGCCCATGTTGCAATGATCTTCGGTATGCTTAATCCGGAGCTGTTCAAGATGGCAAGCATGTAATTCAAGTTATAATTAAATGATATGGAAATTCAGGAACAGGCAGGTCCTTAGGGGTCTGCCTGTTTTTTGTTCCGGTAGCCTCAAAAAATCATGAAAATAGTGATTGACAAATGCCCTGTTTGACAGTATTATATCGATATCATATTATTCATACTGAAATAGTAGGTGAAAGAGGTTAAGGCGATGGATTATGATTTCATCAGGCAGTCAATCCCACTTTATATTGAGGCTGCCGGGATAACACTGAAAATTGCGGGGATTGGTATCATCACATCCATCGCGGTAGGTCTGTTGTGCAGTATCATACGCTATTACAGAATTCCGGTTCTGCATAGGATTATCGGCTTTTATATAGAGGTCTCCAGAAATACACCGCTTTTGATCCAGCTGTTTTTTCTTTACTTTGCATTGCCCAGGATAGGGATTGTACTGAGTTCGGAAGCCTGTGCTATCATTGGTCTGGTTTTTCTCGGGGGAAGTTATATGGCGGAAGCCTTTCGAAGCGGACTTGAGGCAATCGGCAATACACAGAAGGAGGTAGGCTTAAGCATTGGATTGACCGGTGGACAGGTGATGCGTCACATCCTCCTGCCGCAGGCAATCTCGGTAGCCTTGCCGGCGTTCAGCGCAAATGTCATCTTTCTGATCAAAGAGACCAGCGTATTCAGCGCTGTTGCTCTGGCGGATATGATGTACGTTGCCAAGGATCTGATCGGATTGTATTACAAGACCGATGAAGCGCTGCTCCTGTTGGTCATCGGTTATCTGATTATTCTTTTACCGATTTCCATCCTATTCAGTATGTTAGAGAGGAGATTACGCTATGCAGGCT
>JAEZLY010000281.1 GCA_023414985.1 Bacillota bacterium
CCTGTGCCCTGATCAAGACGGAGCTGGACTCGATGCCGACAGAGCTGGATGATATACAGAGAAGAATCATGCAGATGGAGATTGAAGAGGCGGCATTAAAGAAAGAAAATGACCGTCTAAGTGCAGATCGTCTGATGGATCTTCAACGGGAGCTGGCAGAGCTTCGAGACAGCTTCGCTGTACAGAAGGCCAGATGGGACAATGAGAAATCCTCTATGGAGAAGGTTCATAAGCTTAGAGAAGCACTCGAGGAATTAAATAATGAAATAGAATTGGCTGAGAGAAGCTATAACCTAAATAAGGCAGCTGAATTGAAATACGGCAGGTTACCGGAGCTTCAGAAGCAGCTGGCACAGGAGGAAGAACGTCTGAAGAAGGAAGAGAATATACTTGTGCATGAGAACGTCAGTGAGGAGGAAATTGCGAAGATCGTATCTCGGTGGACGGGCATCCCGATTACCAAGCTAACCGAAGGCGAACGCAGTAAGACACTGCATTTAAGCGAGGAGCTTCATCATAGGGTGATCGGACAGAATGAAGGGGTAGATAAGGTATCGGATGCCATCCTGCGTTCCAAAGCAGGCATAAAAGATCCATCTAAGCCCATAGGCTCTTTCCTGTTCCTTGGACCAACAGGAGTCGGCAAGACGGAGCTGGCCAAGGCTCTTGCAGAAAGCCTTTTTGATAATGAGCATAATATGGTACGTATCGATATGAGCGAATATATGGAGAAGCATTCCGTTGCACGTTTAATCGGAGCACCTCCCGGATATGTGGGCTATGAAGAGGGTGGACAGTTGACGGAGGCGGTTAGGCGAAAGCCCTATGCGGTAATCCTGTTTGATGAAGTAGAGAAGGCGCATCCCGATGTATTCAATGTACTGCTTCAGGTGCTGGATGATGGCCGCATTACGGACTCCCAGGGACGAACCGTAGATTTTAAGAATACGATTATCATCCTGACCTCCAATATCGGCTCCAGGTATCTGCTGGAGGGAATTGACGAGTACGGTGAAATACCTGACAGCTGTGAAACGATGGTCATGAACGAGCTACGGGCTTCCTTCCGCCCGGAGTTCCTGAACCGGTTGGATGAGATTATACTCTTTAAACCCTTGACCAGAGAGAATATCAATTCGATTATTGACCTGATGCTTGTGGATTTAAACAAGCGCCTGACTGATCAGGAGATAACCGTAAGCCTGACGGATCGTGCTAAGGCACTTATTGTAGAACAAAGCTATGATCCGGCATACGGAGCAAGGCCGTTGAAGCGATTCCTTCAGAAGAAGGTAGAGACCTTAAGTGCCAGACTGATACTAAGTGATCGGGTGCAACCACAGGATACCATCGTGATTGATGAGAATAACAGCGAGCTGACGGCGGAAGTTCAAAGACAAACATCATAATCATACGAGAGGCTGACAGCCTGCTTCAGACCCGGTAGCTTGGATCTGAAACAGGCTGTCAGCCCCTTTCAATTTCTAATCTAAAATACCATGGATTGCCTGATTGATCATAGGAAGCTTTCGTTCAAACCTGGTCTCCAGAGGCAGGTAACGACCTTCCCTGCTGCTTTTCTCAAAAGCGGTCAGAACCTCGAGCACATGGAGTGTCTGCTCCCAGCCAGCCCTGCAATCCCGCCCCGTCTGCAGTTCTTTTGCCATATCTGCCAGGCCTAAACCACGGGAATTCTCTTTGTAATCATACAAATTTTATAATAAATTCTCCTTTTACGATATGAGTTTTTTGAACCTTATAACATGGGTGGCTTCTAAACTGATTGACAATTAGTGATCTTCATGATAAGGTAAAATTAGAACTGAACATACAGTACTAATTTGGAGGAAACGATGGGTTATACAATGAATGCTAAGGAACGAATCCTACAGGCAGCCGTAAAAGTATTTGCCGAGAAGAGCTTTGAAGGCTCCAGAATTGATGAGATCGCGAAGGAGGCACAGGTTCCTAAGTCTTTGATTTACTATCATTTTAAGAGTAAGGAGGATATCTTCCGGGTCTTGGTGGATAATTTTACCGAGGAATATCTTTCACTGATCTCCGGTGCCTTCCAAGAGACGCATCAGGAAAAAGCGGAAGCGGTAGGGGATCGTATGAAAAATGTATATCATGAATTCGGTCTTAAGAATGCAGATTTGGTTCGTGTCATTCTGATTGATTCCCTTAAGAAATCAAATGAGAAGCCTGTTCTTTTTCAGATTGTAGATGCTATGACAGCTAAGGAGGCTGAGCTAAAAGGGACGGGTGACAAGCTTCAGGAAAGAAGAATTGCGGAGTTCTTTACGAGCTTTATGCCGAATTATGCCTACCTTTGCTTTGCGGATTCCTGGATAAAGTATTTCGATATGGAACGTCAGGAGTTTGATGAACTTTATCTGAAGGTATACGAAGAAACACATGGAGCGTATCACAAAAATCATAAATAGGGGGAAAATCAAATGGCACAGGAAATCATCAGAATAGATTTAAAGGGAGTGAATTGTTATCTGATCAAAGCGGGAGAAGGTTTTCTCTTGGTGGATACAGGAGGGCATCTGACTATGGACAAGGAATACACCGACCGATATACAGAGCTGAAGGCGGTACTGGAGAAGGAAGAGTGTACCGAAGGAAAATTAAAGGCAGTCCTACTGACCCATGGAGACAGCGATCATACGGCAAATGTTACCAAGATAAAAAAGGATTTTCATACGGTGATCGCGATGCATGAGAAGGATCTTGAGCTGGTACAGAAGCCTACATTGGATAAGGTGATGGAGAACAGCAAATTTCGTTCGCCTGTAAACCGGGTTATGTTCTTTGTATTCAATAAGCCGATCAGAAAGCTTATGGCAAAGGCCTTAAAGGATTATGACGCTTTTACACCGGACTTATTTCTGACGGAAGGAGAAGAATTATTAAGATATGGATTTGATGCCAAAATTCTTCATCTGCCTGGGCATACAGCTGGTTCAATCGGAATACTGACCTCGCAGGGAGATCTCATCTGCGGTGATCTATTTGCGAATATTAAGATGCCGCAGCCTGCTCCGAATGCTGCGGATTTTAACCTTATGTTTCAGAGCATCGCAAGGCTCAAGGGTCAGAAGATCAAAAGAATCTACCCGGGACATGGCTCACCCTTTGAAGCAGCCGAAATAAAAGCGTTGATATGAGATTGATGATCCAAACTCTGCATGTTTTTACGGTACGAGTCATAAAATAATATGAGATAATAAAGCTTTGGAGGCTTTTATGAAGGGGTTCAGAATTCTTATTCTGCTTCTTACGATAGTGATGGCACTCATAGGATTAACCGGCTGTAAACAGGAAAACACGGATGTCAAGAAAGTAAAAGATCTCGATTTTACAGTAGTGGAGGATGCAGATCTGCCAGGAGAACTGAAGGAAATTATCGATGAAAAGAAGGAGGAACCTTTTAAACTCTCCTATTCAAATAAGGATAATCTTTATATCGTGGTGGGTTATGGCAAGCAGAACAGCGGCGGTTACAGCATCTCTGTGAATGAATTATATCTTACCAGCAATGCTGTCTATATTAAAACCAACCTGATCGGACCCTCTCAGAATGATGTTGTAGCACAGGGGGTTACCTATCCCTATGTGGTGGTAAAGCTGGAGTTTCGCGAGGAACCGATTGTTTTTGAATAGTAAATCATAAAAGAGTAAGAATTTTGTAAGAAAATTGGATAGAAATAACAATATTTTGTTGAATGGTGCATCGGATACACCAATATATTGTGGTTTTAGAAAATATGGGAATATGTCGGTTTTTATCGCAGAAAAAGTATTATTTTTGTGCTATATTCCTATATTTGGTTAGGCTAAAAGTACTAGCATCGTAAAATTATTCCATAAAAGTAACTAAAATTTTGAAGTTTTCATGTGCAAATTTATGTGCACAACTCACGGTGCAGACCCCGAATTGTCTGAAAATTCATTGACGTTACGCCGTTTTTATGGTATACTGCATGCGAAGCATGTAGTTTGTAACGGATTTATTTAGAAGATGTGTACAGAACCAGCAGGGGTATTTTCCTTCAAAGGTGAGAGGAAGCATTGGTGAGGAGAGAATAATGATGAAGCAATTAGATGTGAATTGTGTAAGAAATGCCGTCATGCACCAGACAGGTAAGAAGGTAAAGGTTCGTATCAACCGGGGTAGGCATAAAGTAGATGTTACAGAGGGAATTATTTCAGAAACTTATCCAAGCATATTTCTCATCAAAATCCAGGAGAGCAAGGATATGCCTGTCAGGACAGTATCTTACAGCTACACGGATATACTCACGAAAGATGTGGAACTGATTCTTTGCAGCTAGATTACAGAATAGATAAAGCAATACCCTGTAGGGAGAAACGGTTATGTTCACCTTACAGGGTATTTTTGTGGGGTAATGTATTCAAATGTTTACGGTATGGCTGTTTTATTCATTCCTTAAAGCGTCGATCGGATTAAGCTTCGCAGCTTTTCGTGCAGGCAGATATCCGAATATAACACCGATCAGTACAGATACCGTGAAGGATATGATAATACTGTTCATGGATGGCAGAGCCGTAATCTTCAATAGCTTGCCCACCTGATAGGTCAGGATGGTTCCGAACAGGATACCCAGGGCTCCTCCCATGGTACTGGTCAATCCGGCCTCCATAACAAACTGGCGTCGGATATCCTTGTATTTCGCTCCGAGAGATTTTCGAATACCGATTTCCTTGATACGTTCCGATACGGATACGAGCATGATATTCATAATTCCTACACCTGCTACGACCAGGGAAATACCTGCGATACCGGCAATCAGACCGGTAAGTACGGACAGCTCCGTATTAATACTGTTCAGCATATCAACCATGTTCCTGATATAGAAGGCTTTCTTATCCCGAAATGTATTGAAAAGATATTTTTGTAGGGTGTCTGTCTCTGCAGCCACCAGGGAACGATCCTTTATATAGAATTCATAGGAGCTGATGGTTCCTGTACCGAACAGACGCATCGCGGTTGTATAAGGCATGTAGATACAGTTGTCGGAGGACCATTCTGTTGATTGTTCAGCTGTACCGGAGCTTGGTTTCAGAATTCCTACGATTGTCATAGGTTCTCCGTTCAGCATCAGGGTATCTCCGGGTCGGGCTTCTCCTTTAAAAAGCTTTTGATCTACATAGCAGCCTATTACGCAACTTCGCTGCATCGTAGACACATCAGAATAGGAGATGGTACGGCCTGATTCTATCTTTTTATCTACAAGCTGCGTATAATATTCGTCTACACCACTGATGGTTGAGGTCTCTATCTTATTCCCGCTTTTATATATTGTTGCCTGAATTGGAACAGTAGGGGTTACACCCTTAATGGTATCCTTATGCTCTTTGGCATATTGATACATATCCTTTTCTGTTAAAATCTTATTGCCGTTTCTGCCGTATATGGTAACACTGACATTATACAGTCCCATATTAGCATAGGAATCCAGCATACTCTCATAAAAACTCTGCATTAAGCTGACCAGGATGATAACGGAGGATACGCCGATGATCATTCCCAGCATGGTTAAGAAAGAACGCATGCGGTTTTTGGTGATATTAGCCCATACTACTTTCAGTGTCTGCCATATTGTCATGTTTATACTCCTTTGCATCGCCATCATAGACGACGGCTCCGTCCGAGATCTTAATGATTCGTTCCGCTTCTGCGGCTATTGTCTGGTCGTGTGTAATCAATACAATGGTATTTCCTTCTTCGTGTAACTGATGAAGGATGTCAAGTACTTCCTTACCGGTCTTGGAATCCAGAGCACCGGTAGGCTCATCGGCAAGAATCAGGGAAGGATCAGCAACCAATGCTCTCGCTATGGATGCTCTCTGCTGCTGCCCGCCGGAAAGCTGGGGCGGATAGTTTTTATGCTTCTGTTCCAGCCCTACCTTTCTCAGTACCTCCAGGGAACGTTTTTTACGTTCCCTGTCCCCTACTTTTGCATACATAAGCGGTAATCCTACGTTATCAAGAATATTCTGCTTGGGTAGCAGGTTATACTGCTGAAAGATGAAGCCAATCGTCCTGTTGCGGATCTCTGCCAGATCATCGCCCTTCAGCTGGCTTACATCCTTTCCCTCCAGAAGATATTGTCCGCTGGTGGGGGTATCGAGCGCGCCGATGATATTCATGACAGTGGACTTTCCACTGCCGGATTTACCGATGATCGCGACCATCTCACCCTTATAGATCGTCATATTGATGCCATTGTTTGCTTTGATTTCCGTATCACCGACATGATAAATCTTATAGATATCTTTTAATTCAATCAGTGCTTCTTTTTCCATATTAATCTCCATTCTTACAAAAACCTGTTGAATTTGAGTCAGTGTTAGTACATAAAGTTCGTGGTGTCCACCATGCTGTTGTCATAGGGAACATAGACCGTATCGCCTTCCTTTAAACCACTCTTTATCTCGACATTGATACCGTCATTGATGCCGATTTCCACTGTGACAGCCTTAAAGCCTGCCGGAGCACCCGTCTTGGGATCGGCGGCTGCACCCTCGGTCTGAACGTACACGATATTATCTCTCTGCAGGGAAGCGCTGGGGATGGTAAGTACCTGATCTGCCTGATCAATGACCACTTTTCCGGTAACATTCATACCCGGAAGCAGATTGTTGTACTGCTCAACCTTAATGGTAACAGGGTAGGAGGTGATACCGTTATTGGTAATTCCTTTTAAGCTGATTTCTTCAATCACACCCTCAAAGCTGATCTCGGGGAAATTATCGGTAGTAATGGAGACCTTCTGCCCAACCTTGAGGTTACTGATCTGAAGCTCGTCGATATTCATATCAAAGGTAAGATAGCCCATATCGTAGATAATTGCCATAGGACCGGCCTGTGCATCGGTGACGGGATCAATGGTATCCCCCTGTTTCTTATTCTTTGTAATAACCTTACCGGAAATCGGAGCGGTGATGGTATACTGCTTCATCTGCTTCTTCTGTGTATCTAGGGTGAGCTCCGCTTCCCTGATGCTGATATCTGCACTTTCAATCTGGCTGTCTAAATCCTTGGAGGAAAGGGTCAGGATCGTAGCTCCCTTCTCTACCCATTGACCTTCCTTGACGGTGATATGATCAATCGTTCCGACAGCTTCTGCTGCCAGAGAGGATTCGGTCTCTGCCCGGAAGGAACCGTTACTGTTACTGAGGACACCGGCTACGGTTGCCTCAGCAAGATCCCCGGATTTGATACCACCGGAATTCTTCACACTGATGGTGACTTTTTTTGCGAGTACACCACCTTCAATGACCTCCTCCATATGGCTGACATTGGTAACCTTTCCTTTCACGGTCTCACCGGTTGCTTCCATGGCTACGGAAGCAGATTTGCCAAGCCAGGAATTCTTTACTTCATAGGAAGGGAATAACAGATCCAGATACATCGTGTCACTGTTGTAAATATCTGCGATAGTCATTCCTGCTTGAAGGGAAGCCCCCTCCTTTACGTACAGCTTCTTAATATAGCCGCTTTCCTTTGCAGTAATGTTTAAATCCGTCTGCTTATCCAGATAATCCTGATACATAAGCTTTGCCTTATCCACATTCAGCTCCGCTGTTTTAATGCTGTTTTCGATTTCGCTGGTGCTGATCTGATAAAGAAGCTGGCCTTCCTTCACGGAATCGCCTTCCTCAAAAGGTGCAGATAAAATCTCGCCCTTTACCAGGGACTTCACTTCATATTGATCTGCCGGGCTTAAGGTACCCTTTCCGGAGATGGAGGATTCCACCTTTCCTATGGCAGCCTGTGCTGTTGTAAACTGCGTCTCCGCTTTGGTCGGCTTCGACCTGGTTGCGAAAAAGAGGATAATCGCGGCGATTATTAATATAATAATAGCCCATTTAATAACTTTCTTTCGATTTATATTCTTAAAAGTGATCCTTTTCATCAGTCTTGATCCTTTCATTATTTGGTAACAACGATGATACGTATCGGTCCGTTGGCATTTTCCATATATCC
>JAEZLY010000282.1 GCA_023414985.1 Bacillota bacterium
GACAGGGCTACCGGCGACTGCCTTGGCCCGATTATCGGATATAAACTGTCCAAATATAAGAACTACCATAACTATTATGTATACGGAACACTGGAAGAACCGGTACACGCGAAGAATTTACGAGATACCATCAACACGATCTACGGGGCGCATGGGGATGCTTTCATCATCGCGATCGATGCCTCCCTGGGAAGATCGGATCATATCGGCTATATCACGATCGGAGAAGGTCCTTTAAAGCCCGGAGCCGGTGTAGATAAGAATCTCCCGGAGGTCGGCGATATCTTCATCACAGGTATCGTAAATTTCTCGGGAATGCTGGATAATATGCTGCTGCAGACCACAAGACTGAACGTCGTCATGTCTATGGCAGATCAGATTTGTCTGGGTATTAATTATTGTATCTGTAAGCTGAAGCAGTTCAGCCTGACTTAGACGACCTCTTGAAGGGTCGGTAAGATTGCTTTTACATGAGCATAAAAAAAGGAAGGTGTTTTTCAACACCTTCCTTTTGATTCGTCTTCTTACTTGTAGCTGTAGTTGGGAGTGGACTTCTTCTCTTCGAAAAGAAGAGTATCTCCCTTTTTCTTCTTCCACATAACCCATAACGGTCCTGCAATACAGATGGTAGAATAACAACCACTGATGGAACCTACTGCCATAGGAAGTGCGAAGCTCTGGATCGAGCTGATGTTGTGGGCAACTGCCAGAACATATACAAGGCTTACACTGATCATAACGCACACATTTGTGATAATGGAACGCATCATGGACTGTGATATGGACAGATCAGTAATTACCTCAATCGGATAACCGATATAGGTCTTTGCATTCTCTCTGATACGGTCATAGATAACGATGGTATCGTTGATGGAGTAACCGAGGATACTCAAGGCCACCGCTACGAAGGACTCTCCGATCGGAATGTTGAAGATAACGCAGGTAAAGAATACTACAAAACAGTCATGTACCAGAGCGATTAACGCCATGACACCTGCGGAAAGACCACCCATGATCTTGAAGCGGATCCATACATAGCACAGAATCAGCACGCTGGCTAAAACGATGGAGAGAATACCCTGGCTCAAGAATTTCTTTCCGAAGAAGGGCTCTACTATCGTTGTTTCTGACTGCTTCAGCTGGGAGTCAGGGAATGCTTCTTTTAATTTGATGTCCAGCTTATCCTGATCAGCAGCGTTAACACCGTAGTTACCGGCAAGCGTCAATACCAGCTTATCTTCGCCGGTCGCGATATCTTCAATCAGCTGAGTCGATACCGGTCTGCTAAAGATGTCGCTTGCAATATTTCCTGCTTTTTCAGCATCCATCTCTCCAACATAGGTATACTTCAGCATAGCGCCGCCCTTGAACTGGATATCGAGCTGTACACCGTTGATGAAGGCCATGATAATACCGATTACCATGATAGAGATGGAGATAGCAAAATAAATCTTACGTTTTCCGAAAAAGCCTATGATATGATTCTCCTTATACATCTCAGGAGTAACTTTCACTTCTTTCACATAATTCTTATTCTTTACATCTTTCATAAGGTTACCCTCCTTGACAAACAGGTATAGAATGCCGGTTTATGCAGGGCCTTATAGGAGCTCAGAGAGCTAATCATCAGACGGGATGCAGTCACACCTGCGATAAAGTTAAATACGATACCTGTAAATAACGAATATGCGAAGGAGGAAAGAGTACCGGAACCTAACCACATTAAGATAAATGCTACAATAAGCACTGTAATGTTACCATCGAATACGGAGGAAAAGGCATTTGTAAAGCCGGCTGCAATGGCCGATTCTACGCTCTTTCCGGATTTAATCTCTTCACTGATACGCTCTGAGATAATAACGTTCGCATCCACACCCATACCAATAGATAAGATGATACCGGCAATACCGTTCAAGGTAAGGGTCATCTGAGGTACGGAAAGTGCAAGCATCTGACCTGCTACCTGAATGGAAAGTGCGATCGCTGCAACGATACCACAGGTACGATAGTAGAAAATCAAAAAGATACAGATTAAACTAAAGGCAATAATACCAGCCTGTACCATGACATTTAAAGCACCGCTACCCAAGGAAGGGCTGATGGTGGAATAGTTCTTCGTAATCATGGAGAAAGGCAAAGCACCGGAGTTAATCGTATCTGCTAACTTCTTAGCATCCTCAAAGCTCTTCTGGCCGGTGATCTGGCCTGTACCGCCGGAGATCTGCTCCTGAACGGTTGCAGTCTGGATTTCCTCCTTGTCCATGTAAATGATGATCGGCTTACCAACCAGCTTTGCAGTAGCATCGCTGAATAACTTTGCACCTGCTTCATCAAAGTTCAGTGTTACAACATAGGAATTGGAGCTCTTATCTACTGCCGGAGCAGCCTTGGTTACATGAGAACCGTCTACAATGACATTTCCTTCGGAATCCTGGAAGGTCAACTGAGCAGTCTTACCAAGCTCTGCGATCGCTTTCTGAGGATCAAACTCCTTCTCATCCGCTTTCCACGGGAAACGTACGATAATATATCCGTTTTGCTTATCAATTGTTACATCACGATCCATGATGTTCTGTGCATCAAGTCTTGTCTCAATGACTGTTCTTGCTGACTCAAGCTCATCACCGGTAGGCTTACGGTCAAGGCCCTCCGGCTGGAATGCTGCTTCTACACCGCCGCGGATATCAATACCATAACGCATATCCGGCGCACCCTTAATCTTGATAGGATCATTTCCCATCGGGATGGTGATGCCAAAAAGAGCCGTATATACCATAAGAATGGCTACTGCTAATACTAAAAAGAATACTGGCTTTCTCTTATTCATCTTTTCTGTCCTTTCATTTAATATAATTTAAATAAGCGAAATGATTTCCGCCGGTGGAGCATGTCCACCCAGGAAAGTAGCTAAAATAGCCTTTCGCTGCTGAAGGACTTTGAAATAGGTTGCTGTATAGATTAGTAGGATTCCAAGTATTACAACGGGTGCCATCCAGACTTCCTGCAGTCTGCTGATTAACCGTTGTATATCCTTGGAATACTTATTCATAATCCGGTTTATGCTGATGATATTCAGTACTTCATTCACTGCAATATCATTCACGAAATAAGCTTCCTGATATTTTGAAACAGGGCTGCTCGAGGTATGTTCTGCCGAGCTTGTATTATTGGAATATGCAAGCGGAGAAATAGCTATCTGCAGTACTAAGATAACACTTAACAGCTGCTGCATACCGACAGATGACTGCATACTCTTATGACCGTAACACATCCCAATCCCTCCCTTTTAATCTTGTATTTATGTAGAACGTTTACACCAGGAGGATTTCCCTCCTTTTCAAAATAAACGTACGAAACCATACTACACTAAATTATCACAAATCAGACGTTTTGTACATATCAAAATTTTGTAACAGGAATATTCCACCATGTCAGTAATTCTTATACATAAACAGCCGCAGGTTCTATTCTATACTATAGTATAGCCCAATCCCTGCGGCGATTCTCTTACTTATATTCAATTTATCGATTACCTTGGCCTACAGCGGTTGCAATATACACCGCTCTTTATTTTTGTACCGCATTTTGCACATTCGAACCATGCATATTCTGAGTCATCGGAGAATTCCAATCTCTCTTCCCTAATCCATTCAAATAATTTTGCTGCAGATACATCATTCACCTCAGATATTTTTGTGATTGTCGCCTTAGGATTGGCAATGATAAAATCCTTTACCTTCTCCAGCTTCTCCTCCTCTTCCAACACCAGAGGCTTTATAGCCCGCTTAATTGAATCCTTTGTCTGAGATTTGGGCTCCTCCTTGACCAGCTTGATGCAATCCGGACATAACTCAGGCCCATAGACATGTTTGAATAGTCTTCTGCAGTTTTTACAAACCTTTACCTCCATACAACTCACTCCTAACAGTAATTATCCTTCCGGTTCCTTCTTTCTGTATGATAATTTCCGGTCCGCCCGGTTTTAACCTTACATCCTATCCTTCGTATTCATTCATTATACCATGTCCGCAAGCGTCCATGGTATGGCACTGCGTGCCAGGATGTGCACTCACTTCGTTCGGCACTGGTATAATATCTGTCGATATTATACCATGGAACAGTATGTCCGGTAAATACAACATATTACTCAATCAATTCTGCTTTCTGACAATCTTATATTCATCATTGAATTGAAAATGTGGGCAGTGAAAGGCTGTATTACTCAAAAATCTGCCCATATCATCTTCATCCAGATTCACCTGGCATACGTAGCAGTCATATTCCTCGTCAAATACATAGTGCATGCAGCTTTCACAGCTTGTCGCTCCACTCATATGTCAAACCTCCCGATAGGATGTCTTATCCAAATAAAGGGACTTCTCATCCATTGCTCTCATCGTCGCAAGAATTCCATCCAGATGGTCATATTCATGCTGAAGAAGCTCCGACAGATCCCCTTCCAGTTCCATGACGCACGGCTTCCAGTCCATATCATAATAGTTTATCCTACATCTGACATACCTGCGTACCTTAACATACAGCCCCGGAAATGACATGCAGTCATCGAGCACTGTCATCTTTTCCTCATCCGGGAAACTGATTACAGGATTGATCAATGCAACCGGCTCACCGATATTCATATAGATCAGCCTCTTCTTTACCCCAATCTGAGGTGCTGCTATCGCACGGCCACACTGATATTTTTTACGAAAATCCATTAAGGTATCCTGCAAATCCTCCACTACGGACTTCAAAGCAGAAAGCTCCTGTGGCTTAACTTCTTCACTTATTTCATATAGCTCCTGATTACCTAACAGCAGGATATCACGTCTCATAACAATCCCTCCTTTTGATTTCTTCGTATTATTCCGGGAATATTCGTTTTAATATAGTATCACAGTAATTCTCTGCCCTATCTTTATCTATTTCCATAGCTTCTCCTGACCGATAGCTGTGCAGCGCGCTCCGAATCAACGTGTGGTATCCGGCATCAAAATTCTCAAGTGCCCATTCCCCGGCCTGCTCCTTGGATAAGACCAGCTCAGCTTGCAGATAGGCCAGTACCCTCGGCAGGGTCAGAACCACATACATCGGATTCTCCAGAATGGAACTTCTGGCTTCTTCAACATCATATTTAATACTGTCTATGTATGCATCTTTGGGAACAGCACCGAAAACCTCCTCGACCGGAGCACCATAAAGTACAATGCCAGCCTTCTTTGTTATCGTAAAATGCGCTGCCAGATCCTTATCCACTCCGTTCATGCGCTCAACATAACCCTGGGGGTCGGTATTGAACCAATTCAAATGCGTATTCGAAAAGTGCAGTTCAAAGGGGGTCGGATATTCAAATTCCCTGCAGTATTTCAATAATACCACACTCATCTCAATCCCTTTCGGTGGGGCGGCTTCATTCAGCCGGACGGTGGCTTCCATAAGCCGAAGCTTCTCCTCCTTCGACAGTTCTTCCTTTACCACCACCAGATAATCAATATCGCTCTTATCCCAATTGAAGCAATTGAGACAGATAGAGCCGTGAACATAGATACCTACCAGATTATCCTTCAGAATTTCCTCATAAGCATCCTTGATCCTATCTAAAATCTCTTGATAATTCCCTTTATTTTTCATTCTGCCACCCCTCATTAATCCCAAGTAGAACAGTCTAAACTATCACATTATAATGGTTTTCCCGCAGTGCCTTGACTGCCGCATCTGCATCTCTGTCCTTCACTAGGATATAATCCGTATCATAGGTTGATATGGCAAAGATACTGATGTCATGTTCCGCCAGAACCATGCTGATCGAGAATAAGATGCCGACCAGAGAGAAATCCAATGGTCCTTCTACCTTCAGAATACGCCAATCCTTCTCGCATAGGACATCCTCAGGAATATCCTGCTCAGCACATACGACGGACAATTCCTCCGCAGTCTTGGTCACCGAGTAAAAGCTGCTGTTTAGTGCCCACCGGGGAAATGCCGTTTCCTTGTTTAGGCGGCATACCCCATAGTTTCCGATTAATAATCTTAAGGTTAGTTTCTTCTCTGACATGATTACTTCACTCCTCCCCCGCTTTCATCTCATACGAAAGCATCCTTATTGAAATATTCAGTTTCTCCTGGAGTCCACCCCACTGTGTTCCAGAAACAACAAAAGCTCTTCCTATATCAGCCAGCTTATAATGTCAGCTTCATCGGAGTAAATTCCGAGTGTGACTCTGTGAATCCAAGCTTCTTATAAAGCGGATAACCATCCTTGGAGGCACTTAGGTCTATGTAGGAAAGATTAAGCTCCTTCGCGTCCTGTATCGCTAGGTCGATCAGCTTACCGGCAAGTCCCTGCCTGCGATATTCGGGCTTGGTAAATACATTCAGAAGTGTACCTGTCTTTCCGGTTATAAAGTGTGGATTCGCAGGCTTTTCCACAACAACCATCAAGACGGTCGATACCAGAACGCCATCCTCCTCTGCTGCATAAGCTAAGATCCCGGTTCCCAGCTGTCTTTCGAAATACTCCGGAAGCTGATCTTTAATTGTCTCAATCTGCTCAGCAGTCAAATCCTCGCAATCTACTTTAAGGTAACCGATCCTCATTTCCACTAATTGTGCAATATCCTCTTTTCCTGCTTTTCTGATGTTCATCTATTTTCCCTCCGCCTTCTTAAATGACTTACCCCTAACAATACTTCTGACACTCTATCTATCATACTTTTTATGCTTTATCTCATGCTTGCTTTTATTCTTTATAGTCTCGGATATACGGTCTCCCACAGCTTCTTCATCATATAGGAAGTCCTTGCCTCATCCTGAATATCTGACATCACTGCAATCACTGCGTTCTTATCGGGAATCACAATACTCCTCTGTCCCCATTTTCCACTGGCACGGTAGATGTTATCCCGGTATCTCCAGAAGAAATAACCATAGCCGCCTTCCCTTGTCTCAATCTGCTTTTTGGTGGCCGCTTCTATCCAATCCCCGGAAATCAACTGCCTGCCGTTATAGTTGCCCTTCTGAAGGCATAGCTGCCCGAACCTTGCCAGTTCATTGATCGTAAGATACATCCCGGTTGAGCCGTAATAATAACCCTCCGGACTAAATGCACATTCCACGCGGTCAATTCCCAGCGGTTCGAACAATCTGGGAGCAAGGTAATCCATCATCCGTGTCTTTGTCGCTCTTTCTACCATGACTCCTGCCAGATAGGAGTTAAAATTACTATAGGAAAAGGCCACCTGCTCAACTCTCGGCAAAGGAATCGAAAGAATATAAGAAAGCCAGTTATCACAGACCGGCCGTTCAAAGCTATAATCCAGAACCGACATCTTCAATAACCGTTCCACCGTGACCTTATTTAAATTATCCAGATGCTCCTTGGGCAGATCCTTCGGAACGTCCTTCTCAAAGAAGGTTAGAAGGGTATCCTCGAGCTTCATATATTCTTCTTCTATCGCAAGCCCGATTGCCAGGGAAGTGATGCTCTTCGTCGCGGAATAGAGATTGCGCCGCTCCTCCGGTACAAAATGTTGCTCCGCTGCTTTCACTCCATCCTTGAGTACGACGATTCCATATACAGGTAGCTGTTCTTCTTCTATGAAAGCTATGTAATCCTTCAGCATCTGTCATCTTCCCTTCCGGTAGTCGTGTTACGCCGTATTCCTTCATGATATATCTATCATTTTAACATTAACATAAAATTTGGCAACCTGTATCTTGCATAAAGAATAGAGTGATAAACCGAGTAACAGGAGACAAATACAATTAAAAAATCTGAACCGAGTGGAAATTAGTAAAAATTGTACCATAAGAGGTAAAAATTCTACATGATTTGACACGCTTCGAGTGATAAAATGGTATCACCAAGAAGCCATCCTCTCCCCCAATATAGATTGTGTTCCCCTAACACACGAAAAACCCCAGCGAATATCGCTGAGGTTTTTTGATTCATTCGTCTATTACAACTCTATTCTTCCTTCAAAAGCTCTTAGTAAGGTTACTTCATCGATATATTCCAGATCACCGCCCACGGGAATACCGCTGGCGATTCTACTGACCTTGATGCCTGCCGGTTTGATCAGCTTACTTAAGTACATGGCCGTCGCTTCGCCCTCCAGGCTGGAGTTTGTCGCGATGATCACCTCGTCCACATCTCCCTGTAATCGAAGCATCAGTTCCTTGAGCTTGATATCGGCAGGTCCGATTCCCAGCATCGGAGAGATCGCCCCATGAAGGACATGATATACTCCGTCGAATTTGCCGGTCTTCTCGTAGGCTGCCAGATCCCTGGGATTCTCCACAACCATGATCTGCCGCTTGTTCCGCCCCGGTGAGGAGCAGATGGGACAAAGCTCTTTATCCGTCAGCGTCAAGCATTCCTTACAGTAGCGGATATTCTTCTTCGCCTCAACGATAGAATCCGCCAGACCGGATACCTGTTCCTGTGGCATATTGATGATGTGAAAGGCCAGTCGCTGCGCGGTCTTCGTTCCGATTCCCGGAAGTCTTGATAATTCCTCTATTAATTTACTGATTTGTCTGCTGTAGTAGTCCATGCTTTTGGCTCCTTTACCCTTGTTTCATCATACCGTAAAGGCTATCGATTTTCAAGCAGAAATCACTCCAGGTCTCACATAAACAATATGAAACAGGAAGCCTCTTAAGATATTTTGGATTAATTCCTTATTCCGCATGGAGTATACCTTGAAAAGTCTATTTCTGTAACTTCTCTATGAGTGCTACCGGATTTAACATCCTGGCGGGATATGTCTTATCTCCTCTTGTAACCTCTCTGGGGGATCCTGTCTCCAAGGCTGTGTTCCAGAAAAGCTCCGGTGTGATTTCAGGCTTCACCTGACAAGCCATAGCATAAAGGCCGGCCATATAAGGTTCCATCGCACTCCAGCCCCCGAGACGGCTGAAGCAATACACATTATCCCCGGTGGCTTCCGCATAGGTACGGGAACCTGTCGGTACTAACAAAAACTCTCCCTTAAAGTCTTTATCGAATTTCTCTTGAAAATATTTCGGAAAGCTTTCGATATGAGCAACCTCATCGATCCAACGTCCCCATTCGATATTCTGATACGATTCTTCCTTGTCAGGATCGGTACCCGGTTCTTTATCCAGACTATACTGCCAGAAGCCATAGTTTTCAAACATATTGCAGGTGATTACAAAAATCCCTTCTTTTTTTGCCCTTTCTATGGCTGCAGTGATTTCCTCATAACCATTGTTGTCAGGACACCAGCAGGCTGATATGGAAATCACCCTGATTTTCTGCTCCTTGGGAAGACCGGCATTAATTTCGATAATTCTGTCAATTGCATCAGCATCATATGTACGATCCGTCTCCATCTTATCATTAAAACTATAGATTCCGATAAAATATAACCCTGCGTCAGGTGCAACGCCGATGTCTTTTCCTACTGACAGGCTTGCCACAAACGGACCATGCATACTGGACTGCGAATCTGCATTTGCTTCCTCATACAGCTTGATCTGACCGGCATATTCCTGATGCTGCAGCAGAAGCGGTTGATCGATAATAGCGATGTTTACTCCCTTTCCGGTGATGCCCTTCTCATGAAGGCTTCTAACCCCAAGCCCGGGATTTTTGCCTGTCTCCATAATAGTCACCGGATCAAAATCCTTAGGCAGCTTATCCGGCCACTTTGTGAACGAATCATAGACAATATTCTTCATACCCTCATATTCTCCTGATAAATCCAGTCCGGATAAATCAGCAAGCCTAAAGTCATATGCGTCCCCCCACATATTGGAGTCCGTAAGCTTCATCGGTGTTTTCTCAAGCATGGACCAGTGTGCAACTAGCGGTTTACTAGTATGAAATTCGGTTTTTGGCCTTTCGTTTGGTATCTCTGCAGAAGTCTCTGTCACCATGCCGGTATTTTTCTCACAGCCAGCAAGTACCAAGATTAATGCCATAGCAAGTATATAAAACCTCTTTCTAATCCCTTGTAACATTTAATCCCCCCTGTTAAAAAATGTCTTACGTCTTCCCTTACCATTACCTCTTGAAGGTAAATTTAATATCCTATTATTTCGGTATATGCATCAGTATCGTCAGTAATATTCTCAGTATCATAATACCATTTTTTGTAGATCTCCAAGCTTTTTCTCGGTACCATATATTTGGTAAAGGGTATAAAACTACCTTTTTCTGCTTCCGGTGGTGTTTCAGACTGAAAATAAATACATCCATCGGATTTGAATTTATAGGGATACCATTCTTTCGTGAACCTCTTAAAGGTTTTAGGAATGGTTAGTTTTTGAATTGGCTTTCCTGCTACCGAAAAATTCCTTGCAATATATAAGACTTCTTTTGGCAGAACAAAATTACCGTCTGTGCAAATTGCTACAACCATAGAGTGAGTCAATTTATCGTAGATACAGTTAGAGGATTTCGCATAGTACATATTTTTATCAGAAATCTGAATGCTTCTAATTGAGTTTGAAGTAAAAGCCCAGTCTTCAATGGATAATACACTCTCCGGAATGGAAATGTTTTTTACATAGCTAAATTGAGTCGCTCTCTCCCCTATCGTTCTTACTCCGTATGGTATCGTCAGCTGTTCAATTTTGGGCTGGACCCATACCAGCTCTTTTCCATCCTTTGACAGAAGCATACCAGCCTTACACTGATATTTCGTACTTTCCTTGGATATCTGTATGGTATCCAGGCTTGTACATTTTTCAAAAGCAGAAAATGTCATGCTTTCTAAACAAGCCGGAAATATTACTTTTTTCAATCTGATACAATTATAGAAGGTATCATACCCTATTTCAGTTACTGCATCCGGTATTTGAATCGAGATCAGATCTCGGAAGCCACAGAAGGTTACAGGTACAATTTCAGCCACCGTACTCGGCAGCTTAATGCTTGTAATTCCAGAAGGCATCTTTTTATAGCCATCTACCTCATGATATGGCTCAACATTGTCGCCCCAGATATTAAACATAGCGTCAGAATCCGGATTATTATGCGCACTTCCTATTTTGCAGACCGATGCACCCTTAATCGTATCCGGAAAAACCAGGCTACTTAGTCTCTGCTTATTAATCTTCTCTACTTTAATAATCCAGCTGCTTTCTCCATCTTTAGAAAGGTAAGCATAGAAATATAGGTTTCCGGATTTCTCTTTGATTTCCTCTGTAGTATTCCATATCGTCGACGCCTCATCGCCTTCTTCTATACTATTATCTTGATCCTCCGGTGTTTCGTGCCCGGAAGGATTAATTTCTTGGGCTCTCACAGTATTCATGTGTGGCAGACTCATACTCACCAGGAGACAGCCTATCAGCATCAGATATCTTGTTTTCATTTTCCTTTTCTCCATCCCATTATAC
>JAEZLY010000104.1 GCA_023414985.1 Bacillota bacterium
TCCTTAGGTTCACTGATCACAAACGGGGAATGAAAGATCGTACGCTCGGGATGTCTGGCCATTGCTGCCGGCATAAAGGAAAGCTGCAGAAGAGGCTTCAGTTTTATCTCCTTAAGAAAATCCAGTACCCTATCCACATAAAAGAAATTTACAATCGGATGACCGGTAGAATCCTCACGATAAACCTGTAGGGCATCGTCAAAAATCCCATGGAACTTAATATATTGAAACGGTATCTCTGCCTGCTGGATTCGAAGCATCTGCTGGACATTGCCGTATAACAGCTCCTTCGCTCTTCCCACAGAGCAAAAGCTGCGGCAGGTATGTCTTAACCGGGACTGAGACGGAAGGACCGATATCTCTCCAAACTCAATTTTCCTATCCGGACTGATAAGAGATGATGCCTCTGTCTCGGTATCTTTAAGATAAGGAATCAGCTTCTCAAAATAGTTATTCCGCTCCAGGACAAGATAATTGGAAGAAGAACCCTTTACCAAAGCGGGTGAGGTCTTTGCCTTATTCAGCTGGGTTTTTCGATATTGACTCGGCAGCATTCCGTACTGCTTTCGGAACATCGCAGCATAGGATCGTGCACTTGGAAAACCGTTGCGTTCCGCAATATCCTCAATCGAACTATCCTCTCGAAGATCATCCATGGAGTGTTCCAGACGCAGTCTCGCCAGGTAATTGGAAAAGGTGGTTCCCATATATTTTTCAAAGAAATGAGACAAATAAGAGGGAGACATGTATTCGTGCTCTGCCACACCCGTCAGGGTAATCTCCTCCGGGAAGTGTGCCTCCAGGTAATCTGTGATGCTTCGCAGACGTACGAGAGCTTTCTGGGATAACAGATTCTCTTCATTTTCCTCTGCTTTAAAATGCAGAACCAATTCATTCATCAACTGGTAGGCATAGGTGTAGTTCGTTAGATTATTCTGAGTTGCTTCCGCCATATTGAATTGCAGCATACGTGCAAGAATCTGCTTTATTGTGCGAAAATGGGACATGTCATCACGCTCAGCAGAATTACAGTCAAAGGAGATGCTTTCCGGTGTCAGCCAGTTTAGATGGAACATGGAAAGACGCATCTGTAGGGACAGAAGAACACAATTCTCGCTGAAGGTTTCATGCAGGGTATTTGGGTTGATGACGAGGATATCGTCTTCCTTTAGCAGGTAGGAGCGAGGGCCTACAATAACCTGCATTTCTCCGCTTAAGACAAATAACAGCTCCAGACTGCGGTGCCAATGCTTGGAGACACTTCCTATCCTTTGATAGAAAAGCTTCATGGGAAACTCTTCATTATATTCAATAATTTCATGGGTAGCGTTCATGGTTATCCTCACTTCCGGGCTGTTCTTTCGCAATCCTTGTTGCTATCTGCCTTACCTAACTATCCTATACTATAGCATAATTCTGCATATTATAAAACAGGTACTGTACTTTTTTGCCGTAAGTCTGCTAAGCGATTTTTCTTTTTTACCTTTCGTTTCCAGTGTGACTGTTGTATAATAGAGAAACAGTGCTGAAAATAATGGCATAATAACTTTCGCTATAAGGAGGTAACTAGAATGAAGACGGTAAAATCAGAATTTTTGTCCGGCAGTAAGCCTTTGCTGCGCAGATTAATCGCGCTGCTTTCGACCGACTATGAATATGTATCGATTCTTGGAACAGATACCAAGGTAAAGAACTTCGCTGTGTCTAATAAAGGAACTGAAATTAGTGATTCCATGTTTGCGGAGCGGGGCTTTGTCCTTCGGATACATAATGGAGTGAATTACTCAGAGTATTCCTTTAATGAGATCAGCGAGGGTAAGCTTCCTGAGATCGTTGCTGCAGTAAAGAGCAAGCTGCATAAGCTCTCTCCCGAAGTTTCTGCAAATACTTACGCTCTCCTCGAGGAAGAGAATATCACGAAGCAGTTCCTCAGTGAATATGAGATCAATCCTGAGACGGTCAGTCCGGAGACAATCATACAGACACTGACTGAGATAAAGGATACGGCATGCTCCCTATCTGAGCATATCGTGAATTTTCGTGCTGCCTATAACTATTATCATATTTCCAAGATATTTTTATCAGGTAAGAAGGATCTGGAGCAATCCTATACGAACAGTGAAGCAATCGTTGGATGCACAGCCCGCAGGGGAGATACGGCAAGATATAATTATCGGTCCCTTTCGGGCATGACCGGTTATGAGCTTCTGCAGGGACTGGGCAAAGAAGGCAGGCTCTGTGCGGAGGACTGCATTAAGCTTTTGGATGCGAAACCCGCAGCTCCCGGAGAATATGACGTGATCTGTACCCCTGCGATTTCGGGACTGATTGCACATGAAGCCTTCGGCCACGGTGTAGAGATGGATATGTTCGTAAAGAACAGGGCAAAGGGTGCGGAATATATCGGAAAAGAGGTAGCGGCATCAATCATCTCCATGCATGACGGAGCGTCTGCTGCCGAGCATGTTTCCTCTTATCTTTTTGATGATGAAGGAACCCTGGGTACGGACACGATGATAATCAAGGACGGAATCCTGCAAAAGGGCATCTCAGATCTTCTTTCTGCACTGAAGCTCGGAACAGTACCTACCGGTAACGGGAAACGGCAATCCTTTGAGCGAAAGGCCTATTCAAGAATGACGAATACCTTCTTTGCTCCCGGAAAGGACACCTATGAGGACATGCTGGCTTCTATCAAATATGGATATCAGATCGAAGGCTTGTACAGCGGTATGGAGGACCCGAAGAACTGGGGCATCCAGTGTATCGCAATTCTAGGCAGAGAGATTGTTGACGGCAGGTTTACGGGAAATCTGATTGCGCCGGTACTGATGACGGGTTTTGTTCCTGACCTGTTAAAATCCATGTCCATGGTTACAGGGGAGGTTGAGCTGTCAGGCACAGGCTACTGTGGCAAAGGCTATAAGGAGTTTGTCAAGACCTCCAACGGCGGCCCCTATATTAAAGCGAAAGTGAGGTTGGGATAATGCTGGAACAGATCAGAAGACTGATATTAGAACAGAAAGACATCACCGGTTATAAAATATGTGAGACTAAGATACATTCCAATGAGTTGTTCTTTGTGAAAAAGAATGTGGATATGGATCGGGCGAAGGATGTGCTTCATTACAAAGTAACAATATACATCGATTTTGAGGAGAATAAGATGAAGTACACGGGCTCCTCCGCGACCTTTCTGCATCCTACGATGACTGAGAAAGAGATGATTGATGCAATCAAAGAAGCAGCCTTTGCAGCACGTTATGTGAAAAACCCCTATTACCCTTTGGTGAAGCCGGCAACTTCCTATCAGACCCTGCCGGAAAGCCGATTTGCAAAGGAAAGCTTCTCTTATTGGATGGATGAGATCACTAAGGCTGTTTATAGAAATGATATTTATGACAAAGGCGGCATCAACTCCTGTGAGATTTTTCTCGAAAAGGAAGAGACACGGATTGTCAATTCCGAAGGTGTCGATGTTAGCGAAGTTAATTATAAATGTATGGTTGAGTTTATCACCACCTGGAAGGAAGAGGGAGAGGAGATTGAACTGTACCGCTGCATTAACTGCTCCGATTTTGATGGGGAGCTTCTGGCTTCGGAAGTAAAGAATATGATCACAATCTGCAGAGAAAAGGCGATTGCACAGCCCACACCGGCACTGAAGACCTTCCCTGTCATTTTTACCCGCAGTGCGGTGAAAGAGCTTTTCTCCTATTATTGCTTTATGGGTAAGGCAGCTTCTGTTTATAATCAATATTCCACCTGGAAGACAGGCGACCAGCTTCAGGGCGATAAGGTTATGGGAGACTTGATTACAATCACTCTGGATCCCTTGGCGAAAAACTCGACCGCCTCAGCGGCCTTTGATGAAGACGGCTTTGCTCTTGCACCGGTCAGGCTGATAGAACAGGGAGTATTGAAGAAGTATTCTGCAGATAGAAGATACGCTTATTATCTGGGTGTGGAAACAACCGGTTCCATAGGAAATGTAATTGTAGACGGAGGAAGCAGAACCGCGAAGGAGCTGCAGGCAGAGCCGCATATTATGGCAGCAGCATTTTCTGATTTCTCGATGGATGTGGTTACGGGAGATTTCGGCGGAGAGATCCGCCTCGCCTGGTATTATGACGGAGAGAAGATCATACCTGTGACCGGCGGTTCCATTACAGGCAATTTAAATGAACTGCATCAGGAGCTTTATCTGTCAAAGGAGCTTCAGAAGGATAATGATTTTGAAGGGCCTCAGATGGTTAAGATCATGAATTGTACTGTTGCAGGTATTGATTAACAAAGAGAATTGATTAACAAAGGGAATTTAAGGTAAGAACAATAGGCATCCCTCACACACAGGTTGCCGGACATCTAACTGTTTTGTAAGCCACGATCAAACAGGTTTGTTTGCTCTTGTCTTACAAAATCAGCAAGCTGTCCGTCAAACAGTGTATTATGGGATGCCTATCATTCTTACCTTAAATTAAGTTACGTAACAACAACAGCTATATATAATTCAAACATCAATTTAAACCGACATTTTACGTTACAGAATAGTAGTTCATGACACTCTGCTCCTCAAAGCCGCAGGACTGATACAGGGTCAGGGCTCTGGCATTGGTGCATACGACGTCGAGCTCCGTTGTTCCGATCTTTCTCTCCTCTATGATGGCTAACGCTGCATCTAAGGCAGCCCTGCCATAGCCTTTCCCGCGATGCTCAGGCTGAATTCCGAAACCGCAGATAAAAGCATAATCGCCTTGGTATTCTACGTTGATTTTTCCTATACTCTCACCCTTCAGTTCGACCATGTAGGTTTTATAATTCTCCGGTTGCTCCTCCAGCGCTTTGATGAGTGGCTCACCGGTTTGTTCATCCACCTCGGAATCATCAAAGAATTTTGTATTCATCCTTGCAATCTCAAGTTCATCCTCCCTGCAGGCGGTACGAAGGGTAAGGACAGTAGATGTCGAAGGACGCGCAGAGCTTGCAGTCAGACGTTTCATCCGATATTCAGAATGGGCGAATGCAAAGCCTACTGATTTGATATATTGCATTCCGGCAGCTGAATTACCGTCTGTCAGTATTAATAATTTCTTGAAGGGGCGAAGCATGCACTCCTTATGAGCAAGCTCCAGCAATAAGGTATAGAAGCCCTGCCGCCGAAAAGCGGGATGGGTCATACCGGTTATCTCACCGGTAATACCGTCGAAGCAACTGATTCCCAGATAGGATACCAGCTCCCCTCCTACATAATATAAGAACTCGTTTCGGACCCCGGAGACTTCTGCCTCTTTCTGATCTGCAAGTGTGGCTTGATGCAGCTTGTAATCCAGTTCCAGTTTCAGGTTGATCTTATCCTGCTCGCAGCAAAGCTCCATCAGCCGGTTAATCTGATCAAATTCTTGTTTCGTAATGTATTCCGAAGTCTTTATGCGATGTCCCTCCGGTAAATTTATGTTTGTCATAATCATTTCCTCCCTATCTGCCTGGTATTCTTAATTTAACCCAGGAAAGGCATTCTGTCCATGAAAAGTTGTATATGAAATATATTTTTATCTGAAATCAGGAGAGAGCCACAGGATTTTGTCTGCTATAATAATGGAATAATTAAAAATTACTTATGGTACTGTATTTTGAACTCCTCATGTGCTATGATAGGTGTCAAACGAGTTGTAAAATATGGGAAAAGAATTGTAATAGGGGGAGTCACAGATGAATATTCAAAACGTACCTTTTTGTACCATCAACTGGAAGGATATCATACCGACCATTCATCCCGGTATTACGGGGGAGGCACGCTGGAGGACCTTTGAACAGGGAAACATCCGGGTCCGTATAGTGGAATACACACCGGGTTATATGGCAGATCATTGGTGTGCGAAGGGTCACGTACTCTTTGTGCTGGACGGAGAGCTGGTAACAGAGTTAGAGAATGGACAGGAAGTTGTTCTTAAGCCGGGAACCAGTTACCAGGTAGCCGATGATACAGCACCTCACAGATCAAAGACGGAGACAGGTGCCCTTCTTTTTATTGTAGATTAATGAAACAGAATGCCATCCGATGGAAGTCGGGTCTGCTACAATAGCTTTACAGTAACGGACGATCTGAATTGTTAGGAGGAGTGGATATGGCATACCGGTTAAATGATAAATTAGTAATAGGCATCTCATCCAGAGCTCTGTTTGATCTGGAGTATGAGAACAGTATCTATAACGACCAGGGTCTTGCGGAATATACGCGTTATGAAATCGAACATGAGGAAGAGATCTTAAAGCCGGGTACCGCATTTTCTCTGATCAAGGCCCTGCTTAGTCTGAATAATAAATTTAATTCCAATATTATCGAAGTGATTGTTATGTCCAGAAACAGCCCCGAGACAGGTCTTCGTGTGTTCAATTCCATCGAGCAGCTTGGACTGGGCATCGAACGGGCAGGTTTTACCGGAGGGGAAAACATGGCGGGTTATCTGAAAGCATTTGATGTGGATCTGTTCCTGTCAAAGAATGAGCAGGATGTCCAGGAAGCCATTGATGCCGGTATCGCTGCTGCACTATTATATGATGTCCCGAAAGACTATACACCGGATGACAATGAGATTCGAATTGCTTTTGACGGAGATGCGGTAATTTTCTCCGAGGAGTCGGAGGCTATCTATCAGAGGGAGGGGCTGGAAGCCTTCCTGGAGCATGAGAGGGTAAATGCCCGAAAGGCATTACCGGATGGCCCCTTTGCCAAGCTTCTTCGTACCCTTTCGACGATTAAGGAGCAATATCCGCATATGCTCCGGATTGCAATCATAACAGCTCGTAATAATCCGGCTCATAAGAGGGTTATCCTGACCCTTCGGCAATGGGGCGTGAATATTGATGAAGCCTTCTTTCTGGGAGGGGTGGAGAAGAAGGAGATACTGAAGGCCTTCAATGCCCATATTTTCTTCGATGACCAGGACACACATGTTCGGCCGGCCTCCTCGTCGATACCCTCTGGTAGGGTCCCGTACAAGTCGGGTTCGGAGATGCCCGGAAATGGGCAGAATCAAAAATCAGAATAAAAATAGCCTTTAAAATAAGGCAAGAATATCAACCGATCGACAAGGAGGAAAGAGAAATGAGAACAATCGATATGGCGACCTGGGAACGTGCCGAGCATTATAAATTTTTCCATGCGATGGACTATCCCCAATATAATATCTGTATGGATGTGGATATAACAAGCTTTCTGGAGAAAATCAAAGAGAAGAAGCTGCCTTTTTATTATGCGATGATTTATGCAGCTATGGCTGCGGCCAATGAGGTAGAAGCATTCAAATACCGCATTCATGGGGATGAGGTAGTGATTCATGAGGTGCTTCATCCCTCCTTTACGGATCTTGCTCAGGGCTCGGAGCTGTTCAAATTTGTTACTGTAGAACTGGAACCTACTCTGGAAGCTTTTGTACGAAAAGCCAAGGAAAAATCTGAGCAGCAGAAGAAGTATCTGCCCTTTGAAGAAATGATGCGGGATGATCTGATCTATATCACCTGCATTCCGTGGATTTCCTTCACCCATCTGTCCCATACCATCAACTTAAGGAAGGATGATGCGGTACCGCGTATCTCCTGGGGTAAGTACTACCGTCAGGGAGATAAGGTGCTGCTTCCTTACTCCGTCCAGGTCAATCACGCTCTGGCAGACGGGTTCCACGTCGGAAAATATATAGAAAAGCTTCAGGAATATCTGGAGCATTATGAGTAAACAGATGACAGAAACGATATGTAATGATAACAGGCATCCCTCACTGAATTGTGAGGGATGCCTGTTTTTCTGATTGCTAAACTTTTTCAGATATTTTGCTAAAACTCATTTGATACTATCTCTGACCGGTACGATTTCTTCCGTTATTACCATAATAACTATTACCAAAAGCATTATAATTATTGTAATAGCCATATCTTTGTTCACTTGGATATTGACTGTTCAGCGGCTCCTGAGATGTGTTGACACTGTCTTGTCCAAGATCCTGTACTTCCTCAGAGCTGTCCTTCACTGTTTCGGACAGCGGTTTTTCCTTCTGTTTGTTCAGCTTCCTTTTCGGGTTGATCAAATAGCCTATAATAATTCCAATTAAAAAGAAAGCGATAACGATGGCGATATAGAGCAAGAAAATAGCCGGCAAAATAACACACTCCCTTACAAATAGGTTCACTAATTATATATGCGTTTTTTTGATAAATAGTGACAATAGTAAGGCTCACTTAACTTTCATTTTTCCATATAATGAGATGATTGACATATATATTGTGCTTATGTATAATATTAATACAATATATTGTACATATAAGATTGCGCAGGAAAGAATAATTTTCCAGCATGGTGTAGAATTTTGGTGAAACGGTAATCTCTGATGAAGCTTTAGCTTCCTGGATATACTGATCAGAAGCGGAGGTAATTATGGAAGGTTTATTATCAAAAGAATTTTTAGATAAATATATTAATATTGGCACCCCTCTCAGTCATATCGGAGAATTTGTCTATCTGCGGACTTATTCCAGATATCTGGAAGAGAAGAGGAGAAGAGAAACCTGGCTTGAGACGGTGCTTCGAACCGTACAATATAATATCGGATTGGGCATAGAGTTTAAAGAAAAGCAAGGTGTTCCCGTTGATATGGAAAGAGAAAGAAAAGAGGCGGAGAAGTTATTTGACGAGCTCTTTCATCTTCGGACCTTTCCCTCGGGAAGAACTCTTTATATGGGGGGAACGGAGATTGTAAAGCAGTATCCCCTTTCCAACTATAACTGTTCTTTTACGGATATTGAGAGCATGCGGGATCTGGTTGATGTATTTTATCTTCTGATGGTTGGCAGCGGAGTGGGAATAAGAATCGATAAAGAGCATATAGCAGGACTGCCCGGAGTACGGCATATCCGGTTGGAAAGTACCTATGATGCTGCGGTTCGAAGCATCACCTCCAAGGAGGAGATGGAGCATTCCAAATTAATCGTGGATTTAAGCGATATTTCGAAGGCGGTTTTAAAGGTCGGTGACAGCAAGGAAGGCTGGTGTGAGGCTCTTGAGACCTATTTTAAGATAGGAACGGAAGAACAGTATAAGGACATTCATGTCCTGACCATCGATTACAGCTATGTACGTCCGGAAGGAGAACGCCTAAAAAGGTTTGGAGGCCGGGCATCCGGACATAAATCCATCAAGCGTATGTTTGAGAAGATGAACCGCGTATTTTTAAGAAGAGATGATAACAGACTGAGAACCATTGATATCCTTGATATTGCAACCATTATTTCCGAGAATGTTGTCTCTGGTGGTGTAAGACGAAGTGCAATGATGGTCATTTGTGATGAGGATGATGAAGAGGTAATCCGGGCGAAGCAGAATATTTACCGCATAGTGGATGGCAAATGGATCGAGGATCCCGAGATTTCCCACAGAAAGATGAGCAATAATTCAATCCTGTATCAGCATAAACCGACACTGGAGCAGATCAGACAGATTATCAACTCTATAAAAATCAACGGAGAACCGGGCTTCATCAACGGTATGGAGGCACTTCGCAGAAAACCGACTTTCCGCGGTTGCAATCCCTGCGGAGAGATCCTGCTGCAGTCCAAACAGTGCTGCAATTTAACGACCAATAACCTGATGGCCTTTGTGGAAGGAAATGTCCTGAATAAGGAGGAGTTAAAGGAAGTACTGAGGCTATCGACCCGCGTTGCAATCCGCATGACACTGGTAGAGGTAGAGCTTCCCGAGTGGAACAGGGTAATGCATGAGGATCGGATCATCGGAATTTCACTGACCGGGATGATGGATATGTTGAATAAGACGGGAATGACTTATGAAGAGCTGGCGGCTCTGCTCTCTGAGCTTAGGGAGGTGGTCCATCAGGAGGGAAGACGTTACAGTGATGAGCTTGGGATTGTAGTTCCGAAGCTGATGACGACCATTAAGCCGGAGGGGAGTCTTTCGATGCTGCCCTGCGTTAGTTCGGGGATTCATTATGCTCATTCCGATTACTATATCAGACGGATCCGCATCTCTGCCTCTGATCCGCTGTTTCAGCTGATCGCTGCCCAGGGCAGTTATCCCTATTACAACGAGAATGGCCAGACGGACGAGGATTGTTCGATCAAGGTAATTGAATTTCCGATTAAAGCACCTCAGGGCAGAACCAAGTATGAGGTTGGTGCAATAGAGCAGCTGGAATTATATAAATTATCCATGCTGTATTGGTCAGATCACAACACCTCCATTACAGTTCATGTCCGGGAACAGGAATGGGAGGATGTAGCACGATGGCTTTATGATAATTTTGAATATGTTGTCGGAATTACGTTCCTTCCGCTGATGGAGGAGACCTATCCCCTGCTTCCCTATGAATGTACTACCAGAGAGGACTATGAGCGAAGGATAAAGCTTGTAAAACCGATTGATTATGATCGACTGGCCCTGATGGATGACGCGGAGGAAAAGGAACTTTTGGATAAGGATTGTGAGACCGGAGCCTGCCCTATCCGCTAAAGCGGTCTACGGTATTCGATTTTACTGAAATAGTTGCGCTAATCAGTGTCCACCTGTGAAATAGAGGATATATCATAAGACAATCAAGCATATGATATGCTAAAGGATATCCTTAGAAGGAGGAGATCTGGTTGTCGGAGGGGTATCATGTCATTGTCAGGGAAAAGGTTTTACAGCAGGACATGTATTATAAGAATCATAATATAATGCGATATACGATCAAATATCCCAAGTTCATATCAGAAACATATCAGACGATTGTGGGTAAGCTGAATTCATTATACAGAACCAAAGCGGTGATGTATGAAAGATCAAACATCATGAATTTATATCAGATGGCCATGGTTGAATATGAATATTCTGTGGCAAATAATTTTCCCATCCGTCAGTTTGAAGCCGTGGTGGATTATACTGTCACCTATAACCAGAATTGTCTGGTCAGCCTATATTTTGATCAGTATGAATATGCCGGTGGAGCGCACGGTCTTACGGTCAGATATTCGGATACCTGGAATCTCGAGAAAAGCAGAAGACTTGAATTGGGCGATTTCTTCCCACATAAGAATAATTACAGGGAGTATGTGCTGCAGGTAATCGATAAGCAGATAGAATACAGAATAGCCAACGAAGATGCCATGTTCTTTGATGATTATGAGAAACTGAAGAAGGAGAACTTCAAGGCGAATAATTATTATCTTTCGAAAGAGGGACTTGTGATCTATTTTCAGGAGTATGATATCGCACCTTATGCTGCCGGACTTCCAACCTTTACGATTCCCTATGGGCCCGGTGGCGCGGTGCTGCCAAAGTGTTGAAGGAACAAAGATAAGTTAATATACTGGATATGGGTAGGCTGTTGCATAATAGTTTTAGATAGCTACAGCAATGACAACAGGCACCCCTCACACACAGGTTGCCGGACATCTTACTGGTTATGTAAGCCATGGTCAAACAGGTTTGTTTGCCCTTGTCTTACATAACCAGCAATCTGTTCGGCAAACAGTGCATTATGGGATGCCTGTTATCCTTGCCGTAGCTATTCCAAATTATGTGCAACAGCCTCTGTTATATTTAGTTTTAATAACATTATCTTTATTCCTTGGGTACCGTAGGTGCCCATGTTATACTCCTAGGAGCTGTAAGCACCAGATTATTACTCTTGTGCCGTAGGCATATTATTCTCCTCCGGGGCCGCTGCGGGCAGGGCGCTTGTCCGGAAACTGATGAACCGAATCCTTTGCGGAACCGCCGGAAACATTCTTACTGGAATTACTTGTGTTGTTTTTGCTGGAATTACTGGTACTGTCCTTACTTGAATTTGAAGTACTGTTTTTTGTTTTGTTATTATTCTTTGCCATTAACAATCTCCTTTCTGAAACCTTCAACTATATTATTTCTAGAAAGGATTACTTTATTCAAATCCGAATGATTTAGTCCGCCAGTGTCAGATTACCCATTCTCAAGGGCTTTAAAGCATTGTTATTGATTTTATATTTATGTTTGGAGAGGATATCATCGTATATCTTCTGGAATTCTTCATTCTCCTTAGCCTTGATAGCACTTTCTACCTCTGAATCATAACGTTCGGAAGAATTGTTGTTGATCATACGTACTACATAATATCCATCCTCAGCTTCATAAACATCAGTGATCTGATTGTTGTTCATAGTCATAAGCTGTGTCTTTAACTTATCTTCAAAGGTTGTGTCGGTTTTTATAAAGCTCGATTTCTTATAGGTTACAGTCTTCTCATCTGTAGGAAGCAGCTTTGACCAGTCGGCTGCTGTTTTTGCCTTCTCAGCATAAGTATTCAGTTTTGCCAGGGCGTCAGCCTTCTCCTGATCCGTCATAGCTACGTATTTATTGTTCGCATCTACTTTCTGATTGGAAGCAAAGAGATATTCCACATCATATTGCTTGAAATCCTCGAACTTTACACCTGCCTTGATGGCCTCTTTATCAATATTCAGAGCAGCTATTTTGTCATCATGGTAACGGGATACCAATGCGGACTTGCTCAGCATATTTGATAAATACTCTTTTGTAAAACCATTCTTCGCAATCACTGCCTTGCTTAAGGATTCATTTATAAGCTTTGCAGCGTTATCTTCTGCAGTCTTTTTCTCATCATCTGTTAATTTATATCCCTCAGAGGTTGCTTGATTGTAGAGGACCTCATTATACAGGGAGGTATTGATTGCGGTTTCCTTAGCGGCATCCCTCATCGTAGCGCCGGTTGTTTCGTTGGAAGTCATATCCCAATAAGCGCCGGAACCACCGAACATCTGGTCATAGGAATTATACTGGTATTCAACTGTGTAGAAATAATAAGCCAGATCCTTTAAGGAATATTTCTCTCCGTCAACAGTAAGCAAAGGTGCTTCGTACAGCTGGTCAAATAATAAAGCGCCGATCAGAACCAAAACACAGATAACGGATGCAATGGTTAAAACCTTGGAGCTGACAACTCTGTCCTTGGTTTTATCATGTAACTGTACCTCAGCAGTTACTTTTTTGATTTTCTTTGATTTGTTCACTTTTTGCTACCTCCATAGTATTCTCATGAAGTTAATTTTAAACGATTTATGTCATAAGTCAATACAAAAGGTGACAGTTCACAAAATATACTTTTTCAGGCATTTTCATAATTTAAAGCGGTCAGCTTAGGGAAATAGAAAGAGGTATTGCACAACACCAGGTATTCATTGAATTCTTGTAAAAATATGTTATAATTAACAAATACATCTTTGGCTGCTTAGGGCTGATAGGAGAAGGAGGGAGTTACCGTGGAGGCGTATAACGAAAAGGCACAGCGTATTATGGAGGAAGTAAATAAAGTAGTGATCGGTAAGGGGCATATCATTGAGAAGGTTCTCACCGCAATCTTAGCAAAGGGACATATTCTTCTGGAGGATTTCCCCGGCGTAGGGAAGACGACTCTGGCTCTTGCTTTTTCAAAAGCGATGGCATTGGAGCATCACCGACTACAGTTTACTCCCGATGTATTACCGACGGATGTTGTCGGCTTTCATCTCCTGAATAAGGACGGGGATGGATATCAATATAAGTCCGGTGCTGTGATGTGCAATCTTTTTCTTGCAGATGAGATAAACCGTACTTCGTCCAAGACTCAATCTGCACTTCTGGAGGTCATGGAAGAGGGCAAGGTTACAGTGGACAGTGTGACCAGAGAGGTTCCGAAGCCTTTTACCGTTATGGCGACTCAGAACCCGATCGGCTCCATCGGAACACAGATGCTTCCGGAATCACAGCTGGATCGCTTTATGATCCGACTCTCCATCGGCTACCCTGACAGGAGCAGCGAGATTGGTATCATGAAGGAAAGACAGAACGCCAATCCGCTTGATAAAGTGATAAAGGTCGTGGAAAAGGAGGACATCCTGTCCATGCAGAACATGGTGGAGGAGGTATTTCTCCACGATTCCATCTATGAATATATCACCCTGCTGGTTCAGCAGACGAGAGATAATCCGTTAATCGAGCTTGGCGTCAGTCCAAGAGGATCCCTTGCGATGATGAATATGGTGAAAGCGACGGCTTTTCTGAAAGGTAGGGATTATGTCATTCCATCAGATGTTCAGGCGGTTTTCCGGGATGTGTCAGCTCACCGGATTATTCTGAAACCGAAGGCACGCGTGAATAATGTTACAGTGGACAACCTGTTGGAAGATATTTTACGAATTGTTAAGGCTCCAAGGATTATTGCCAGGGAGTCCTAGACGGAACAGAAAGGCTGGTTGACTGATGCTGCGCAATTTTATCCGATATCTTGTTCTGCTCGTACTGGTGGGTATCCTTTCCATCCTTTATGACACCTACTACTTAAGTATCATTTTTCTTGCCCTGGGTGCGGTACCCTTCTTTATGTTTGCATTACTGGGCTATCTGTACTGCAGACTGTCGGTTAGTATGCTTTCTGTCGTCCATGTGGCAAAAAAGGGCGATGTGGTGCCGATCTCCGTACTGGTGGACAATCCGACGATTTTTCCTATATCCAACCTAAGGCTTCAGTTGAGCTACAGAAATTCCTATTCTCCGGTTACCTACAAGAAGAGCTTTCTGGTATCCATAGATTCTAATACAAAGGCCTCTGTTATCTGCAATCTGCTTTCCGAATATGCCGGGAATCTGGAGGTTTCTCTCTGTGGTGTACGTATCTATGATTATCTGAAGCTGTTTTCCTTAAAGAAACGGTTAAAGGGCGAGCTTAAGGTAGCTGTCCTGCCGGTGTATTATGAGCTATCGGAAAGCCAGCTGCTTAGCCGCAGCTCCAGTCTGTCTGAAAGTGATTATTTTTCTTCTGTAAAGAGCGGCGATGATCCTTCCGAAGTATTCGCAATTCGGGAATACAGGGAAGGAGACCGGCAGCAGAGGATTCACTGGAAACTTAGCCGGAAGTTTGATCAGCTCATGATTAAGGAGTTCAGCGATCCCTTGAATTGTTCCATACTTCTTTTTGCGGATTTAAGTATTCCAAAAGGAATACATCCTATGCTTTTTATGGATTCCATGCTGGAATGTGCTTTATCCATATCCTATTCTCTGCTTCTTGCCGGACAGCTTCATTATTTTGCATGGTATGATGTGCGCCAGGACTGCTGCTGCAGGATCAGGATCATGCATGAGAAGGATTTCTTTGAGGCTGTGGATGGCCTGCTTCAGGTGCTCCCCCATCCGGTCTCCACGGACGGGTTCTCCGCCTATCTGGCGGAGCATCCAAAGGAACAGTATACGTATCTGATCTTACTGACAGGAGAGCAGCCTAGGCGAAGAATGGATACGATTACCCTCATGAAAGCAGCAAAAAGGCATGTCGTCTATATAGGAGATATCGATAGTCAGCCCGGAACAAAGTATTTTCCGAATGAAATCGTAAAACGCTCCGATGATTTGGGAGCAGTCTTATATCCGGTTGATGCAAATCATATCCAAAGAGATATGGAACAACTGCGATTGGAATAGGAGGGAGGGTTGTAAATGCTTCAGGGTTTTGAAGACGGTGTATACATGGATAACTCCGTCTGTATCGTGGATGAGAAAAAGCAAGGGATCCCTCTGGTGATCCGTATCGCTCAGTTGCTTTTTATCTTGATTGGCACCTGGAGTGGTATCTCTATGCTCTCGGAGGCGCTTAATGTTCCCTGCAACCATATCTATATCAATCTGGCAGTGCTGATCTTTACCGGTATCTTTTACGGTTTGTTCCTTCTTCCGGCTTACGATCTGGTGAAAGTATTCTTCGGAGTTCTCTTCTACGGGCTATTTTTATACAGCCGCGGAGCAAGGCTTATGAATGGTTTCTATATACTCGAGAATCTTACCTTAAGACAGATCGATGCGTACTATGAAGTCGAAAGTGTCCGTTTTGTTGCAGATTATACGACGCAGGTTGAGGATACTACTTTGTTGATGATCATGATACTGATCCATGTCACGGCAATTCTTGCTTTGGCTGTCATGCGAAACAGATTGCCGGCGCTTGCCGGACTATTACTTTTGATCCCTGCCGCGGCGAATTTTGCTCTTGGTTTGGTACCATCGGAACGGTATCTGGTTGCATATGTAATCTTTATGACATACCTGATCAGCCAATCGCACAGAAACCGAGATGCAGCGGATATGAGGCAGAGAAGACTTTTTCATAAAATCAACAGCAGGGCTGCCATGTGGCTGAGTTTTCTAGGACTACTCCTTTTCTTTCTCATGAAGCTTTTTGTGTCAGAGGAAAAGTATGATAGCATGACAAAGCTCGAGGAGACCAAAACTGATATGCAGACAGCGATTCTGGATTTCTCCATGGAGGATTTTCTGGACAGGATCACAACCGTTCAGCTTTTTACCAGGAAGGTTTCTTCTTCAGGCCTGGACGGCGGGCGACTGGGTACAGCCGCACAGGTCCGGTATGAGAATGTGG
The DNA here is from genome assembly GCA_023414985.1 of Bacillota bacterium. Lineage (GTDB taxonomy): Bacteria > Bacillota > Clostridia > Lachnospirales > Lachnospiraceae > Mobilitalea. The sequence continues at coordinate 16,452 of JAEZLY010000104.1, forward strand.
AGCAGCTTCGGGTCACCGCCCCCACAAGCTCAATCGAAGAAGGTATTTATTTGAAGGGCTATGTCGGAAGTATCTATGAGGGAGATCGTTGGACTGAACATACAGAAGAAACTCGGAATGAATATGAAGCGTTAACAGCCAAGATGCCGGAGGACAAATTTCAGCCGGTTAATCAAGTTAACTTATTTCTAAGGGATATGTTCAGTCAAAGTCCTGCTGATACAACGAAAACCGGAGAGCTTCAATACAGCATGAAGGAAGGCTCTATGGAGATCAGGTATAAGCAAGCGAATAAACATTTCCTGTATGCACCCTATTTTACGAATTATGACCGATTGAAGGACATTTATTATAACCGGGATCTCTACGCCGCTCCGGAAGCTTCCGGAGACAGATATCTTTTTGATTATTATTACAAGGTTGCCCGGGCGAAGGATGTAGGCTTACAGGAAAGCCTGTCAGCACTAGGTGCAAAAGGGTATGCCGATTATGAGAAGGCATACCGTGAATTTGTTTATAAGGCATATACGATGCTCCCCGAGGAGGGACTGAAGAATATTAAAAGAGACTTCTCTGCAGAACGTGTTCAGACCAGGACAGGCAGCGTAGCCGAGAAGATTGAATATGTCAGAAAATATTTAGAGGATAACACCCGGTATTCCCTGTCACCGGGAAAGCTGCCGAAGGATAAGGACTTTGTGGAGTACTTCCTGTACGAGAATAAGGTGGGATATTGCGCACACTATGCTTCCGCTGCTACCTTGATGCTGCGGGCAATGGGGATTCCGGCAAGGTATGTGGAGGGATATGCCTTCGGCAAGGAGGCGATTTACGAGAGTAGTGGGGTCGGAGATGTGACTCGATATGCAGCAGAGGGCAGCAAGGTAAATAAGGAGGCGTTCTCTGAAGTCTCTGTCAGGGATTATCATGCCCATGCCTGGGTCGAGGTTTACTTTGACTACTGCGGCTGGTATCCGGTAGAATTTACTCCTGGTTCTCTGGTGAGCTATAATCAGTCGGTGATTGCCGATATCGACCGTATGGGAAATGAGATATCTGAGGCGGAACTGCTTAAGGATCTGGACAAAGACACAGAGGAAACAAAACTTCCGGAACAGTATCAGCCGATTATGGATGAAAGAATCAATAAGGATTATGATTCGAATGGGAATACAGATGGCACGCCTCATTCCTCTGAGGCGGATTTGTTCTTTTTTACAATTACTTTTTTGGTTTTAGCGGTGACTGTCGTGCTGCTATTAGGCTTCCTTTTCCTCAGGGGCTACCGGAACAGGAATCAGGGAGGCAGGAATAAGAGAGCTTTTACCTTTTACAGGGATATAGAGAAGATGCTTACCGCCGTGAAGGGTCTGCCAGGGAAAAAGATGCTGCTGGAGGAGCAGGAGGCTTATGTGAAGGAGCATTGTTCCTATATTACCTCCGAGGAACTGGACCGCCTGATGGGATTGGTCAGGAGGGCACGCTTCGGCAGGACGGCTGTCTCTGAGGAGGAACTTTCTGAAATCCTAAGGTACCGCAATTCCTTATACTACAAAGTGAGCAGCGATTTGTCTGCCATGAAAAAACTGAAATTAAAATTCCTGCTGGCAATATAATATTCACTTCTATCACTATGCAGAATATGGTATACTGAAGTTGGAAATGCGAATATGTACTCCTTAATTAGCAATATGGTATTTGAGATATTGAAAAATACGATACACTTTACACTTTACTTTTACACGACAAAAGGTCATGTCACCTCTGGTGACATGATAAACTTGCACAAGAAAGTCCTCGGAAAGCTAGCTTTCCAGAGACTTTCTCGTGCAAGTAATCCAGCTGATATAATCAGCTGGACCTTTTGTCGATCAATAATTTACACTTATACAATTACATTATGCCAGAACAGGAGTGATATGGATGAACAAAATTATTACGATCAGCAGGCAGTACGGAAGCGGAGGAAGAGAAATCGGTGAAAAGCTTGCGGGGAAGCTTGGAATTCCATTTTATGATAATGAAATCATCACAAGAGCTGCAAAGGAAACCGGATTTGCAGAGGCAGCTTTTGAAAATGCCGAGAAAAAGGCAACGAACAGCCTATTATATTCCCTGGCTATGGGAATGAATAATTACGGTACGCAGGACCTGGGATTTACCCATCTGTCATTGGATGATCAATTATATCTAGCTCAATCCGATGTCATTAAAAAGGTTGCGGCGGAAGGCCCCTGCGTCATTGTCGGGAGATGCGCCGATTATATCCTGAAGGATTTACCGAATGTGGTGAATGTCTTTATTTGGGCAGAGCTTGATGCTCGTAAGAAAAGAGCGGTTGAACAATATCATTTGAAGGAGAGCAAAGCAGAAGAAGAGCTTCTCAGAATGGATAAGCGAAGGGCGAATTATTACAACTATCATGCCAATGAAAAATGGGGAAAGGCTGAGCATTACCATCTTTCTCTACGTAGTGATTATATCGGAATAGATAATACAGTAGATTGTATCCTCCGCTATCTTGAATATTGAGAAAGGAAATAGGGGCGAACGAATGAGTTGGAAAGATAAAATTAATAAGAGGTACCTGCAGATTTCAATCTATGTCATCATAACGGTGGTTGTGATTTATGCACTGAGCCTCATCGTAAAAAGCGCACCTCAGATTCTGAAGGGTAGTATGCTCTGGCTGGGGTGGCTGTTCGGAGTGGTCAAGCCGGTTATCCTGGGCTTTGTCTTTGCATATCTGATGGATCCCGCGGTCGGTTTCTTTGAGCGTAGATATCAGCTTTTGAAGACAAAGAAGGGCTTTCGGAGGATCGTCATGCCGAGAACCTGGGGTGTGGTAACAACTGTAGTTCTGCTTTTTATTGCAGTATCGGGCCTTGTCTCCATCCTGGTATTTACAGTAACAGACCAGATCAGGCTGGCGAATCTGGATGATATCATTGCCTTGGGGCAGAGCTTTTTTGACAGCCTCAATGCGTTCTACCATACGGTTTTAGATAAGCTCGGGGAATGGAACATCCAGTCCAAGGAGCTGGAGCAGTATGTAAAGGATGCGTCCACCTTTATCGTGACAGGCCTGATGAATTTTGCAAAAGCCTCCTTTGGCTCTGTATCTAATATATCAGGTGCAATTACGACGATTATTTTCAGCTTCATCATCGGAATTTACTTCTTGATCGATGGCAGAATGTTTCTTAATTATATCAGGAAGATCAGCAAAGCATTGTTCCCTGAACGGTTGGATCATAAGCTTCGTTCGATCGTGGGAGATTTAGATACGGTATTCTCCGGTTATATCAGGGGGCAGTTGATTGATGCCTTTGTGATGATGGTGTTGATCAGTCTGGTATTATCCATTACCGGTGTCAAATTTGCGATTTTAATCGGTATCTTTGCGGGAATCGGTAATCTGATCCCATACTTCGGCCCGATCGTAGCCTATGTCAGTACCTCGGCCATCTGCCTGGTTGGAGGTGATTTCAAAATCTGGATTATTTCTATGATCGCACTGTTCGTCATTCAGTTTATTGACGGAAATGTAATCGGCCCGAAGCTTTTAAGCAACTCCATCCAGATTCATCCGCTGGTCATCATTGTTTCGATCATCTTTGGAAGTGCACTGGGGGGCTTTTTGGGAATGCTTCTGGCAGTCCCATTGGGAGCCTATGTTAAGCTGGTATTCACACGGTTTATCGATCATAGGCTGAGTAGAAAGCGGGAGCTGGAACAGAGTAGAAAAGGATAGGATTATTTAATAAAAACGTAAGGAAAAATTAAGGAAATTGGTAGCCTTTATTTAATATTATTGATGTAGTATAACTATGCAAATGTTTTGCATTATGGATGGGTTAGTCAGGAAGGTGTTCGATGGACAACAAGCACGAAGAAAACATCATAGAAGTAAAGAATGTTAAGAAGATTTACAAGATGGGAAAGGAACGCATCTGTGCGGTAGATGATGTCAGCTTTACGATAAAACGCGGCGAATTCTGCTGTCTTTACGGTGCCTCCGGTTCCGGTAAATCAACTCTTCTGAACCTGATGGCGGGCATTGAGCGTCTGAGCGGCGGTTCAATTACGATAAAGGGGAAAGACATACATAAGATGGGAGAAAAGGGCCTGGCAAAGTTTCGTCAGGATCATCTTGGGTTTGTATTTCAATCCTATAATCTGATGAATGCCATGACAGCGCAGGAAAATGTCGAGCTCCCGCTGATCTTCAAGCGTATCGCCACAAAAAAGAGGAAGAAGATGGCAAAGGATATGCTGGTAAAGGTCGGTCTTGGGCCAAGACTGCGCCATAAGCCAAAGGAAATGAGCGGCGGACAGCAGCAGAGAGTCGGTATTGCAAGAGCCTTTGTCGGTAATCCGGAGATCGTATTTGCGGATGAGCCTACCGGAAATCTGGATTCCAAGACCTCGAAGGAGGTTATGGACCTGATTAAGGACATGGCGAAGACCAATCACCAGACGATCGTTATGGTAACCCATGACAGGCATCTGGCTGAGTACGCGGATAAGATTATACATATTTTTGACGGTAAGATAGAGGATATTGAGGTATTAACACATGGTGATGAGGAGCTGCCCACGATAAGCGGTCAGCCTGTGACTGCCTGACACAACGAACGAATACATATTCTGACATTGAGAGATAGATTGATTATAACATTATGAAGGAAGAAGAGGGGTAAGGGAATGAAGGGAAAGCTTAAAAAGTCATTAATTGCTGTTTTGACGCTTACGATGATATTATCAGGTTCAATAAGCAATGATGCGATTGCTTATGCGGCAAAAGCGTCTGCAATTACAATCAATGAGAAGATGAGTAATGATCAACTGGCTATAGTTCCGGGTGAGACGAAGCATTTGAGGGTACCGATCAGGGCAATCGGATATGCTATCAATGATCCATCCGTTACAGTTTCAGCGACAAATGCCCCTTTTAATCTTTCTCAGGCAACACTCACAAAAGAGGATGCATCCCCTGCCAATTTTATCTCCACACTTGGAAGTACCTTTGTGGATTTCGATATTGAGGTGAAGGAAACAGCAAAAATCGGTACTTATCCGATCACGATTAAAGTAACTGCTTCAGCCACCGATATGGAAGGTGGCTTGGATACAGTGGAGTTAAGTACTACGATTGATGTTCAGGTCTTGAAGGAAGCAGCACCGGCGCAGCTTACGGTTAATAATGTGAAGGTCAGGGAAGCTGCTATAGGCGGGAAGACCAACATCACCTTTGTGGTGCGAAATGAAGGCGATATAACAGCCAGAAATGCATATATCTCTTTGGATTATGGTACTACGAATATAATACCGGATTATGCTACACCTAAAATGAAGATAGGTGATCTGGGACCCGGTAAGGAGCAATTTTTCTCTCTGCCGATTAAAATACTAACTACAGCAACGACCGGTTTAAAATCAATTAATGTCAACTTTGAATATAAGGATCTGGATGGCACAAAGTGCACCGATACAACACAAATTTTTATTGATGTCAAAAAGAATGATAAAGCTCCTGAGCTTCAGATTGATAAGCTTAGTTATTCCAAGGAACTGAAACCGGGCGCTGAGGTAACGTTAAAGGCCACATTACATAATTACGGTATCACCGACGCTTCCAATATCACGATTAAGGTTGACGATGCCACTACCGGTGCGGATGGGTTCTTTAAGAATTATTATACGGACAGCATCTATGTAGGAAGAGCTGAAAAGGATAAGGATGTAGTGGCGAAGATTCCACTGACAGTATCTAAGTCAGCTACCGGTGGTAATAAGAAATTAAATCTAATCCTTACCTTTGATGATGAAACAGGTAATACCTTTACGACAACCATAACAATCTATCCGGAGGTAATCGGCGGCGGATCGGGCAGTGATTCAGGATTGGTTATCGAGAATGTAAAACAGATACCGGAACAACCGGTAGCCGGTGATAATATGGCTGTAACTTTTGACCTGATCAATAAGAGTCAGTCTGATATCACCGAGATTAAGCTGGCGCTTCAGAATCTGGACGGAACAACCTTTATTCCGAAGGAATCCGAGCCTTATATCTACGTAGAGAAGATTGCAGCAGGCAAATCAAAGAGAATTACGATGAACCTGACTGTATCAGATAAAATCATAGCAGGCTTGAACAATCTTAATTTAAAATACACCTATGCCGGTAATTCCACCGGTGAGACGGTTACCATTCCGGTCAGGGATGTGAAGAATGATCTGGGCAGCAACAGCAAACCCAAGTTGATCATCAGTAATTATACCGTTGACCAGGATGAGCTTCGTGCGGGTTCCACCTTTAATTTTACGTTTGATATCTATAATACACACTCCTCCGTAGCAGCTAAGAATATTACGATCACATTGACTCAGGCTGATAATATATTCTCAGTTGCACAGGGAAGCAACAGTTTCTTTATCAGCTCAATCGCAGCAGGGGAAAAAGTGGAACAGACCGTAGCAATGAAGGTAAAAGCTGATGCAACGACCAAAGCTTATCCGCTTAAGGTGACGATCGAATATGAATACGAGGGAATTAAGCCGAACCCGGAGACCGGTGAAGTAGGTGTGACCAGGACAGAGGAGCTTAATCTTTCCGCAGTCGAGAACGCGAGACCAGTTGTGGATAATGTAAACGTTTATTCCTGGGATGGCAATGTAGTTTCAGGTAACACGGCAACCCTCGGATTTGAATTTTACAATATGGGCAAATCCCAGCTGAATAACGTAATTACGACCCTGGAGGGAGATTTTACAAAAGCCGATGGCGATATGTACTTCATCGGAAATGTTGCAGCAGGAACCTCCTCTTACGTGGAATTCGATGTTATCCCGAACGTTGAGGGGACTGCAAAAGGAGTTCTCAGAGTATCCTTTGAGGATAGTAACGGTGATAAGATAGAATTCACGAAGGATTTTACCGCAGAGGTAATGCCCGCTACTGCCATAGATCCAGGAATGATGAATGGTGGCGGTGCAACGGATGTATTTAATCCCATGCCGGAAACCAAAAAACCGATTATACCGGTCTGGGGCTTTATTCTGCTGGAATTAATCCTGTTTGGTGCTTTCATTCCGATTTCCAGAAAAGCAGTGATTACAATATATAAAGCAAGACTCCGTAAAAAAGAAGAAGAACAAATCTAATCAGGACTTGTATAGTAGAGGATGGAGGATATTATGGAATTTTTATTATCAGGAGCAGTAGACGGAGAAATATTACTGGCAAAGACAGCGATTGCAGTAGATGGTGCGGCAGTAGGTGAGCCTATTGGCACCGAGGAGGGGATGCCTGTAGATCCTATGGCTGGAGCACAGACAAAAGATCCGATCTTATCCTCTTGGGTGTTTATAATCGGTATATCCGTTTTAGTATTGGCAGCCAGTATTGCGATTGGAATATTCTTAGCGAAGAGAAAAATCAAAAAAGGAATTGAGTTGTATGAGGATTAGTGATCTGTTTATTATGGGACTGAGGAATTTGTCCCGTAGAAAGGCAAGAACGATACTTACGGTATTAGGCGTAGTAATCGGAACCTTGTCTATTATCATCATGCGATCTATAGGCTATGGGATGCAGAATAATTTTGAATCCCAGGTAATGCAGCAGGGAGGACTTACTACCATCACTGTGAACACCTATGCAGATATCATGGATGGTGATGGCAAATGGTCAGGAAGTAAGCAACAGGTTCTTGATGATAATCTGGTTCAACAGATCAAAATGATAGATCATGTCCGGGCAGTATCACCGGTGGTGCAGAAAAGTGCCGCGTTGTATGCGGGTAAATACACGGCTTGGATTAACATCACGGCTATGAAGCTGGATACCTTTGAGGCCTTTGATTTCCCGGCTTTACAATATGGTGCTTATCCTTCCCTGGAAGATAGTACACCGATTGTATTCGGTTTTAGTATGCCTTATGAATTCTATGATCCGAATTCCAGAGGCTATCATCCGGTGCAGGTGGATATGTCAAAGCAGAAGGTTGTTTTGAAATTCCAGGATTTTATGCCGGATGAGGATAAGAAAGAATTCAGTCTTCCTATGAAAAACATTGCTAAGATGGAGCAGACTAACGGTGAATTTGATTATAATGTCTATATGGATATGGAATATTTTAAGACAATTTATCGAAAGTATTGTAATACCTTAAAGCTGGAGGATCGGAAAAAGGCGATTCGCTCAGTAGAGGAATATCAGCAAATTAAGTTAAATGTAGATAATGTAGATAATGTAATCGAAGTTCAGGATGAGATCGAAAAGCTGGGCTTCCAATCCCAGAGTATGATGCAGTTCTTGGAACCGTTGAAAAAGGCATCCGAGACACTTCAGATGGTACTTGGATCTCTCGGACTTGTGGCGATGGTCGTATCCGCGATCAGTATCGCCAATACGATGGTTATGTCGATCTATGAGCGAACTAAAGAAATCGGTATCATGAAGGTACTGGGCTGCGTGGTGGTCGATATTCGTAAGTTATTTCTGTTCGAGGCAGCCATCATTGGACTGTTCGGAGGATTTATCGGTATCATCCTGGGATATATATCTTCCTTCATTATCAATAAATTCGGCGGCCCGTTGTTCCAGGCTCTGATGTCGGGGAATTATATGTATGATGTGTCGAATACCCATTTCTCTATCATACCGCTCTATTTACCGTTTGCTGCCTTGTTGATTTCAATCTCTGTCGGTCTTTTGTCCGGTTATTTCCCGGCAAGGCGTGCGACCAAGATCAGTGCAATCGAAGCAATGAAGACAGAAAATTAGCACATACCTTTTATTCAGATAAACTTAGACCTAAAGCAGGTGCCGGAGGGAGTATCCTTTGCGGGCGCCTGTTTTAGGTTTGATTTTTGGAACATTTGTGCTATAATAAGAAAAACTATGCATAAAGAGGTGGAAACAGATGACATGTCATACCTGCGGAAGACAGATTCAAAATGAAACAGCAAATTTTTGTGAATATTGCGGTGCTTCCTTTCGGGAAAAGGTGCATACAGCTCCAACACCCGGGATGGAACAGCCGTTTCTTAGTAGACCGTTCACAGCGGGACCGATACCAAATAGCATGCCGGGAATGCAACACGAGACACCTGCTGAAAAGCCGACCTCCTTACTGGGATGGCTTGGGATGTATGCAATCCTGCTCGTTCCCTTTGCGAATATCATACTGCTTTTAATCTGGGCCTT
>JAEZLY010000099.1 GCA_023414985.1 Bacillota bacterium
ACCCTGACTATGGCTCAGGGAGCCAATCTGCTTAAGAACTACGGAGTTACCCGTCTGGTAACCTCCAGAGAGTTAAGCTTACAGGAAATCAAGGCAATCCGCGAAGCTACAACCTTGGAGATAGAGACCTTTGTTCATGGAGCCTTATGCTATTGCTATTCGGGGCAATGCCTGATGAGCAGTATGATTGGCGGAAGAAGCGGTAATCGCGGAAGATGCGCACAGCCCTGCCGTATGCCCTACCAATACTATTCCGAACAGAATAAGCTGTCTTCACCACAAGAGAAATATCTGCTCAGTCCGAAGGATATTAATACGATTACCATCCTTCCGGAGCTTGTGGAGGCAGGGATTGATTCCTTTAAGATCGAGGGTAGGATGAAACGGCCGGAATATGCTGCAGCAGTAGCATCTCTTTACAGAAAATATACGGATCTTTACCTGGAGCACGGTAAGGAGTATTATTCCGATTACTTAAAGACAGAAGATTATCGGAAGGATATGCTCCTGCTGCAGGATGTATACAACCGTGGCGGCTTCTCTGAGGGTTACGGAAAAAATTATCACGGAAAGAGCATGATGTCACTGTACCGGCCGAATCACAGCGGAGTCCTGATCGGTGAGGTGACTGCAATCCATAATGGCGAAGTAAAGATTTCCTTAAAGGAAGAGATCAATGCCCAAGATATCCTGGAAATTCGGTACCGGGAAGAAGAGGGGTATGAATTTACGGTAAAAGACAATCATCCGGCAGGGGATGATCTGACCACCTATGTCGGCAGACGACAGGAAGGCAGAAAGGATAAACGGGAAGCAGGAGGTCAGAATAAAGCGGATCTCATCCGGATCGGTGCTGCAGTCTACCGTACAAAGAATAATCAGCTAATGGAGCAGCTGGCAGCAGAGTATCTGGCAAAGGACAAGAAGCTTGGGATAAGCGGCAGTCTGACTGCAAGAAAAGGAGAACCACTGACCCTCACGGTAGCCTGGCAGGAATTTAAGTTTACTGCAAGGCAGGAAAAGGTTCAGGAGGCGCAGAAGCAGCCGATGACGAAGGAGAAGCTTTCCGCACCGATCGAAAAGACGGGGGATACATTATACTATTTCGATCGTCTAACCATAGAAGCAGATGAAAATATTTTTGTTCCGGTTGCCTGGCTGAATGAGATCAGGCGAGATGCTTTGGCGGGCTTAAGACAGGAGATCACATTAAGCTATTCCAGGAAAACAGCCATACTTAAGACTTTTCCGGAAGAATTGCCGCAACAGGAAGAACAGCAAAGTCCGAAACTGCGTATCATGCTTCAGACCGAGGAGCAATTAGATGAAGCACTTCAGTATTCTGAGGTTGCCTCTGTCTATGCAGAATATGACAGGCTTGAACCGGATAAACTTTCGGAGCTGGCGATAAAAGCAGCGGAGAGCGGAAAGGAATTCTATATCAGCCTTCCGCAGATTTGTCGTAAGGAAATCCAGGAAGAATTAAGCCGGGAAATGGGAAAACTGGTAAATATGCCTGAAATTACCGGGTTTATTCTGAAGAACCTTGAAGAAATTGCTTTGTTTGATTCGTTAGGTATTCATGGGAAACAAAAGAACTTGATCCTTAATTATAATATGTATACCTACAACAAAGAAGCGAAGAGCCTTTTTAAAGAGCTTGGTATCACGGATTATACCGCTCCTGTGGAGTTGAATTATCAGGAGCTTCAAACACTTGGCATAGAGGACAGTGATTTGATTGTCTATGGCTATCAGCCGGTGATGATCTCGGCTCAATGTCTTTTTGAAAGCACTAAGGGCTGCAGAAGCTGCAGACAGGGGAATACCGGCAGACTGGTGGATCGATTAGGTATGAGCTTTACTGTGCAGGCTAATTGCAGGGGTTGCTATAACATCCTCTATAATAGTCAGCCTTTATCGCTAATAAAGCTTGGGGACGAAATAAGCAGATTGCATCCAAAGGGTCTGCGTCTTGATTTTACAAAAGAAAATAAGGGAGAGGTGCAGAAGGTTCTTTCTTCCTTCATTGATGTATTCTATTACGGAAGAAAACCGTCGGCAGAACTGACTGATTATACCACGGGTCATTTCAAACGAGGGGTAGAGTGAGTAATAGCAAGGAGGTGACTCATGAATTTAATCGTTGAACTAATCAAATATATGATGCTGCTTTTAATCGGTGTCTATACCTATTACAGCTTTCACGTGTTCCGATTGAGGACTAAGAAGCAGCAGAGCAGAACCTATGGTGTCCTTACCGCATTATTATTCCTGATGCACTTTTTTGGTTTCTTCTCTCTGTTTTTTCAGAGACCGGAGCTAAAGCTGATCTATCTGTATCTGGGTGAATTGGCATTGCTCATATTGGTGCTGGCACTTTATCAATTCGTTTATCCGAAGCTTTCGAAGCCCTTGCTGCTGAATATGCAGATGCTTCTGGTCATCGGTTTCATCATGCAGGCCAGGTTATCGTACGATAAGGCAGTCAGACAGGCTATCATTTATGCAGGATCCTTCCTACTATGCCTTGCTGTACCTTATATCATAAAAAGCTGGGATGCCTTGAAACGTTTCGGCTGGATTTACAGCGGAGTTGGGATTGTTGTTCTGCTGATTGTAATGGTAATCGGAACCAAAAGCAACGGAGCAACCAATTGGCTGAATATCGCCGGAATTACGATACAGCCGTCAGAATTCGTAAAGCTTTTATATGTGTTTGGTATCGCTTCCCTGCTAAGGGAAGGAACGAGCTTTCGCCGCGTCTGTATGATTACCGCGATGGCAGGCATAACTGTCATTATTCTGGTGCTTTCCAGGGATCTTGGCGGAGCCCTGATCTTTTTTGTAACCTATATCTTTATGCTTTATGCGGCTACCGCAAGACCGTTGTACTTATTCTCAGGCTTATTGGGCGGAAGCCTGGCATCCGTCGTTGCTTATCGGCTGTTCAGTCATGTCCAGGTCAGAGTACTTGCTTGGAAGAATCCCTTTGCGTACATTGACAAGGAAGGGTATCAGATTACCCAGTCTTTATTTGCCATAGGGACCGGCGGATGGTTCGGAATGGGATTGAATCGAGGACTACCTACTGATATTCCCGTTGTGGACAGCGATTTTATCTTTTCGGCTATCTCAGAGGAGCTGGGAGCATTATTCGCAATCTGCATTATCCTGATCTTTATCAGCTGCTTTATTATGTTCTTTAATATTGCACTGCTTCAGGAGGATCTCTTTCATCGCCTTCTGCCCATTGGGTTTGCAGTGATGTTTGGGTTCCAGGTCTTTCTGTCCATCGGCGGAGTGATCAAATTCATTCCTTCCACAGGTGTGACTCTGCCATTGGTCAGCAGGGGAGGCAGCTCTGCGTTATCCGTCGTGATTCTGTTCATGGTCCTTCAGGGGGTCTTTCTATCCGGCAAGAGTAAGCCCAGGGAGGCTCAGACACAGGCCGGAGCCGAACTCAGCGCGGCAAGAACCGTAACCGGTGCAGAAGAGACGGAGACTGCACAGAAGTTGGAGGATATCAATGAAACAAAACAGATCAGGTGATTTTAGAAAGACTACATTTCATATCGTTTATATATTCCTGGGCTTATTTGTCCTAATGTCCGGATATTTTACTTATTTTATCCTGTTTCAAAGTGATGAGGTCATCAATAACAGCTATAACAAACGACAGGAGGTTCTGTCACAACGAATCGTGCGCGGTAATATCCTCTCTGCCGATGGAGAAATTCTTGCGACAACCCTGATTGATAAGAAAGGAAATGAGGTCAGAGATTACCCCTTCGGAAAGAC
>JAEZLY010000155.1 GCA_023414985.1 Bacillota bacterium
ATGTTTTCACCGTACCTGTTTGAACGACTCAAGCATAGAAAACTACTCATCTGCATCAGCTGTTTTTTATTCCGATGTTCTGTGAGCTCCGTTATTTTCGTACCGTATCTGGTCCATGGAAGAGTACCAAGGCTGACTGTTATATTAATCCTTTATACCATAGGATTTCTGGCAGCAGGATTTGTAACACCGGGGCTGAGCCACTGGACATTAAGCGTGGCTCCCGAAGGTAACCGGGGAAGATTTCTGGCGATCAAGGATATTGCTTCCATGTCCTGTATCTCCGTCGTATCCATGATAGCAGGACGGATGCTGGATCATTATAAAGCTGTTGATAAACCACTGATCGGTTTCTCCCTGATATTTGGAACAGCGCTTCTGCTGTCGGTGATCGACTTTGTTGTCCTCTCCAATATCGAAGAACCACTGGTAAAGACGGAACCCGCAAAGAGGTCTCTATGGCAGTTAATTAAGACTCCGGTGCTTGACAGGAGATATAATAAGATAATCTTATTTTTGGTGATATGGAGCTTTGCGGTTCAGTTTTCCGCCGCCTTCCTGCCGATTTTTATGTTATCAAAACTAAAATTAAGCTATACCTTTATCTCATTTGTAACGGTTTCGGGAAATGTATTCGGAATGGCTGCTGTTTACCTTTGGGGAAGGTTAGCTGACCGGACCTCGTGGTTATTTCTGCTGAAAATAAGCGGAGTTATTATTGCTCTTTGCTATCTTGGGTGGTCCTTTGTCACCCCGGAGAATGCGAATATCCTGGTATTACTCCTGCAGATATCACTTACCTGCTGTAATGGTGCCTTTCAGATGGCATCATTAAATCTTCAATATAATCTGTCACCGATAGCCGGAAAGACAGCCTATCTTGGAGTCACTTCAGCGATTTCCTATTGTATCAGTTTTCTTGGGGCCATCCTGGGATCGGCACTTTACCGAAGTCTCAAAGAAGTTCGAATTAATATCATCATTACTTATGTATCGAATATTCAGGTACTTTTTCTGACAACAGGATTATTGCTGATGTCTGCCATACTTGTTATTCATAAATCACATCAAGGTTTATCAAAAATTTAAATACTGGAGGAATTAAAATTGAAAATTGCATTAATCGGTGCAGGACAAAGGGGTATGATATACTCTGACTACGCTTACAATACAAACAAAACAGAGATTGTAGCTGTCGTAGAACCGGATGAGAAAAGAAGGATTGCTGCTGCTGAGAAATTTAATATACCGGAGGGTATGCAGTTTGCTTCAACCGAGGAGTTTTACCGGAAAGGAAAAATCAGTGATGCAGTGATCATTGCGAGCATGGATAAAGACCATTACCTTCAGACCATGGCTGCACTTGATCTGGGGTATGATATTCTTTTAGAAAAACCGATTTCTCCGGATCCGAAGGAATGTATTGACATTCAGGATAAAGCAAATCAGAAGGGCTGCAAGGTAATTGTATGCCATGTTCTCCGATATACTAATTTTTTTGCTACCATCAAGGACATCATCGACAGCGGGGAGCTGGGAAAGATTATCACGATACAACACAATGAGAATGTCGGTAATTTTCATATTGCCCATTCCTTTGTTAGAGGGAACTGGAGACGCAGTGATTTATCCAGTCCGTTAATCATGCAGAAATCCTGCCATGATATGGATATCCTGGCATGGTTGGTGGGCAGTGAGGCTAAAAAGATTGCTTCCTTTGGAAGTCTTAAATACTTTCGAAGAGAGAACGCACCGGCAAACAGCTCCAGCCGCTGCCTATCTTGTAAGGCTGCAAAAGAATGCCGGTTTGATGCGCAGAAAGTATATCTGCCGATCGCTGGAAGCTGGCCGGCAACGGTACTGACTCAGGATCAGACAGAAGAGGGTATCAGAAAAGCCCTGGAAGAAGGGCCTTACGGAAGATGTGTATACCGCTGTGACAATGATGTATGCGACAACCAGGTTGTTCTGATTGAATTTGAAAATGATGTAACCGTAAGCTTCAATCTAAGTGGTTTTACCAATAAGATCAGCCGTACGATTAAAGTAATGTGCGAAAATGGAGAGATCCGAGGTGATGACAGCTTAAATCAGATCGAGGTTACTAAATTTGGTTCTAATGCGATTGACGGGTTTGAGCAGAGAGTCATCCATACCGGCCTGACACAGGGCGGCCATGGCGGCGGGGATGTAGCATTAATGGATGATTTTATCCAACTGTTGGAAACAAAGAGTAATGACAGTCGTTCCTCCATCACCCAGTCGGTGGAGAGCCATGTAATGGCTTCTGCTGCAGAACAGTCCAGAATTACCGGTAAGATCATTGATGTCAACGAATTCAAAGATCAATTGCGTAACTCTTAAAAAATCAGAAAAAGAGTGGTGGAAAGCTATGAAATCAAAAATAATTCATAATGATACGCAGATCATAGGAAAAGGCAAAAGAAAAGAATTCCTTCGTGAAATGAAAAGGAACAAAGGTCTTTATCTGATGTGTTTACCGGCATTAATCGTACTGATTATGTTCTGCTATATTCCCTTTGCAGGAACCTGGATGGCCTTTACTGATTTTAATGTGGTGGATGGTATTTTCGGCAGTAAATTCGTAGGGTTGGATAATTTTAAATATTTCTTTTCCAAGAGCAGTATGGGCTGGAGAGTTACCTATAACACGCTGTTTATTAACTTTTTCGGTATCATATTGGGATTAATTGTTCCGGTCAGTATTGCAATCTTTTTTAATGAAGTAAGAAGCAAGTTATTTAAGAAATTAACCCAGAGCTTCATGTTTTTCCCATATTTCCTTTCCTGGGTTGTTGTCGGTGCAATCATCTACGGATTTTTTTCAACCGATGTCGGAGTTATCAACAATATGCTCCGTTCCTTCGGTATGGAACCTATAAAATGGTATGCGGAGCCAAAGTATTGGAAAGCGATCATTATCTTTGCGAGTATGTGGAAGTGGAGCGGATACAGTTCCATTATCTATATGGCGGCCATGGCAAATTTCGATGGTTCTCTTTATGAAGCTGCGGAGGTAGACGGTGCAAATAAGGTCCAGAGGATTCTGTATCTCACGATTCCTATGCTGAAGCCTACCGCAATCGTACTTACTCTGATGAGCATCGGACGTATTTTTTATGGTGACTTCGGTATGATTTACGGTATCGTCGGTAACAATCCGGTATTAATCGATGCGGTGACAGTAATCGATACCTACGTATATCAGACGATGAGAACCTTAGGCTTCTCTTATGCAACTGCGATCGGGTTATTCCAATCAGTGATGGGCTTGATTCTGGTATCTGTAGCGAATAAGATGGCAAAAAAATACAACGACGGGGAGGGACTGTTTTAATGAGAAAGAGCAAGCTATTCAGCGATTACCTGGTAACGATATTTGCCTATCTATTCATCGGATTATTCGGACTGATGTGTTTGTATCCGCTGATCCTGACCCTAAGCGTTTCCCTCTCTTCGGAGCATGAGATCGTGATGCACGGCTATTCTGCAATTCCGCAGAAGGTTACCTTTAATACTTATATCTATATCTTTGCAAACAGCGGAGTGCGGATACTCAAATCCTATGGTGTTACTATATTTATCACCGGAGTCGGTACTCTGGGGGCTATGCTGATCACAAGCATGATTGCCTTTGCCTTATCCATTAAGAGTTTAAGATATCGGAATGTGATTGCGTTCTTATGTAATTTCACCATTGTATTTTCCGCTGGTTTAATTCCCTGGTATGTGGTGTGCGTAAATTACTACGGTTTGAAGAACAACATACTGGCACTCATTCTTCCTTCTATCTTCAGCGTATGGAATATGTTCCTGATGAGAACCTACTTCTCAAGTATATCTCCGTCCCTGTACGAAGCAGCAAAGATTGACGGAGCGAGCTACTTCCTGATTTACTGGCGTATCGCTATTCCGCTAAGCAAAACCGCTGTATTGACTGTAGGTCTGATGTATGCACTGCAATACTGGAATGACTGGTGGAATGCCCTGATCTTCATCAATGATAAGGATTTGTTTCCGCTGCAGTATTACCTATATACAATTCTTTCAAATGTAAATGCCATCAGCTCCGGTCGTATTCCTTCCGGTGCCGCCGCCGGAATAACATTGCCCTCCGAGACAGTAAAAATGGCGGTTACCGTGATTACGATCGGTCCGATCATCTTTTTATACCCGTTGGTGCAGAAATACTTTGTTCAAGGTATCATGACCGGTGCGGTGAAAGAATAATGAAATTGTTGCTGGGCCGTGATAAGGCTTAACATATAATCAAAAGGAGGATGTATTATGAAAAAGTTATTAGCACTTGCAATTACCTTAATTATGGTAATTGGATTACTGGGTGGATGCGGTAAAAAAGATGGTTCTAAAGATACCATAACAATATTATACCCCGGTGATGAGAGCACAAGAATGTCAGAATTCATGGGTAATGAGTTCGCACAGAAAATGGAGGACGACTTGGGCCTCAAAGTGAAGATGGTTTATGTACCCTGGGATCAGTACTGGGAGCAGAAGGACATTATGCTTGCGGCACAGGAGCCGATTGATCTGTATTGGGATGGTCTGCCGGATTTAGCTACGATGGTAAATAAAAAGCAGGCCTCCGTACTCAATGATCTGATTGATAAGTACGGTCAGGATATGCTGAAGGTGCTTCCGAAGGAACAGCTGGAGGGAGCTACGATTAATGGTGATATCTATGGTATTCCTTCTGCTTATGCTCCGTCCTCCGGTATGTTCCAGATGGTCTGCGTACGTCAGGATATTCTTGAGGCATGCGGCATGACAGAAATCAAAACAGCAGAGGATCTCAAATTATTTGCAGAAAAGGCGAAGGAGAAATTCCCGGAAATGAAGGGTGCCGCCGATCCAATTTTCAAGCCTTTAACAAGATATTTTGCAGATGAACAGCTTTCCTGGTGTGCGAACGAAGATGCAGTAGTATATGGAGATACCACAAATAAGGTGTATGACTATTATGAAACAGATGCGTTTAAAAAGGTTGCACAGTTTAACCGTCAGATGTATAACGAAGGTTTATACGGAGATGAATTGACGACAAAGTATAACGAGAGAGATTCCCGTATGCAGACCGGTTTATATCTGTGGGTAGAAGGTTCCTTAGGCAAAGAGAATGAGATCATTGACAGCGTGAAGGCCAATGCACCGGATGCCAGATTAAAGAGTTATATTCTGAAACCGGAGGAACCCCGCTATATCATTGCAACTGGCGGAGAAGTACTCTGTATTCCTCAGACTGCACCGAATCCGGAAGGAGCAATGAAGTTTCTTAACTGGCTGTACTCCTCTCAGGATAATTATCTGACCGCTTTGTACGGTGTAAAAGATAAGGATTATGAGGTGAAAGACGGTAGAATTAATAAAATCTCAAGTGATGAATTCTTCTATGAGTGGATGTTCCGAAACAAGAATTATCAATTATTCGCACCGAGTATCGATCAAAGCTACATAGATACCTATGAGCACTGGGATGATCAGGCCGTTACTTCTAAAATGCTTGGCTTCCGCTTTAATAACGAGAAGGTAAAAGAAATTGAAACTGCAATCAAGGAAGTAGCAGGAAAGCAGATGGCACCGATCCTTTACGGATTTGTGGATTTCGATACAGAGTACCCGAAGGCTTTACAGGCATTAAAAGATGCGGGAATTGACGAGTATGTTGCAGAAGTACAGCGCCAGATGGATGAATTCCAGGCTTCCAAGGCGAAATAAGGAATGAGTAACAGGGATTAATAAAGAGGCCACCCGGCAGCAGGGTCTTAAACGCACAGGGTGGCCTTTCCTTTAGGTTAAGACAAGGAAGAATATTAATTGAGGCAGGAGAATGAATCGATAGACCTTCTGCTTCAATATAGAAGATAGAAAGGAAGAAAGATGATGACAGAACCGGTTTTGGTGATTATGGCAGCGGGGATGGGAAGCAGATATGGTGGGTTAAAGCAGATTGACCCGATTGATGAGCAGGGAAATCTGATTATAGATTACTCTATCTATGATGCGATAAGAGCCGGCTTTAAAAAGATAATATTTATTATCAAGCATGAAATAGAAGAAGATTTTAAAAACAGAATCGGCAATAGGATATCAAAACAGGTTGCCGTGGAATATGTCTATCAGGAACTGAGTAACCTGCCCATGGGCTATCAAGTACCGGAAGGAAGAGTAAAACCCTGGGGCACCGGTCATGCGGTTTTGAGCTGCAAGGAGATCATTCATGGACCTTTTGCGGTAATCAATGCGGATGATTATTATGGAAAACAGGCTTTCCGGATGATTTATGATACGCTGGTTTCCACAAAGGATGAGGAACAATACCAATATTCCATGGTTGGATATCTGCTTAAGAATACCCTGACAGAGAATGGACATGTTGCAAGAGGGGTATGCAGTGTCGATGAGAATGATATTCTGCACGCGGTGCAGGAAAGAGTCCATATTGAAAAACATGGAGATCAGGCAGCTTTCACAGAAGATGACGGGAAGTCCTGGCATGTAATTTCTGATTCCAGCGTAGTTTCCATGAATTTATGGGGGTTTCATGAAAGCCTGCTTCAGGAGTTAGAGGCACACTTTGCTGCATTTCTGAAACAGGATGCGGTCAATAATCCTCTGAAAGCAGAATACTTTCTGCCTAATGTCGTTGGTGAACTGATTAAAGAGAACAAAGCGACGGTCAAGGTTCTTCGTTCCAGGGACAAATGGTACGGTGTGACCTATAAGGAAGATAAAGAAACCGTTGTAAAGGCGATACGAAGCATGAAAGAAGAAGGTATCTATCCTGAGATGCTTTGGAACTAACTTGAGTTTATATTGCAGATAAAAAAGATGGAGGAGATGTTATGACTAGAGAGGAATACTGCTCAAAAATTCAAGAAGCAGTGGAAGCAATCGAATTTAAGGGGGAATTCATAGATCTGAGTAAGTACGGCAACGGCCATATCAATGATACTTTCCTGATTCGCTTCCGACAAACAGATGGATTGATCAAGAAGTATATTTTACAAAGAATGAATCATGAGATTTTTAAAAATCCTCAGGAATTAATGGCTAACATTTGTAATGTGACTTCTTTTTTAAGGGATAAAATAGCCGGAAGGCATGGCGATCCCCTGCGGGAAACGATGAATGTCATCGGGACTAAGGATGGCAGATCGTACTTTCAAGATAGTATAGGATCTTATTGGAGGGCGTACCTATTTGTTGATGATACAACTTCCTATGATATGGTTGAGAATGCGAAGGACTTTTATGAAAGTGCTTTATCCTTCGGACATTTTCAAAATCTTCTGTCAGAATTTAATGCGGATTCCTTATACGAGACAATACCAAATTTTCATAATACCCCGGTGCGATATCAGACTTTCTTAGAGGCAGTTGAAAAGGATATCTGTAATCGCGCTAAGGAGGTACAACCTGAGATCAGGTTCCTGAAACAGAGGGAACAGGATATGAAGGTATGCATGGAACTTCTGAAAAATAGAGAGCTGCCGCTGCGCGTAACCCATAATGATACAAAACTGAACAATATCCTTATCGATAATAAAACCGGAAAAGGAATTTGTGTCATTGATCTGGACACGGTCATGCCGGGACTTTCAATCTATGATTATGGTGATTCTATTCGGTTTGGTGCGAATACCGCTGCAGAAGACGAGACAAATCTATCCAAGGTCTCCTTGAATCTGGATTTATTTGAGGTTTTTACAAAGGGGTATCTGGAAGGCTGCAACGGCAGCCTGACTGATAAAGAAATCGAAATGCTTCCAATGGGCGCTAAGCTTATGACACTGGAATGCGGCATGCGGTTTTTAACCGACTACCTGCAGGGAGATACTTACTTTCGTATCCACCGGGAAGGTCATAATCTGGACCGCTGCAGGACACAGCTAAAGCTTGTGGAGGATATGGAACATAAGTGGGGCGAAATGAAGGGAATCGTAGAGAGATACAGATAATTCGTTGACTGATGCTTTGCTTTAGATAGGAGATAGTATGACAATATTGGTTACCGGCGGTGCCGGGTATATAGGAAGTCATACCTGTGTTGAACTACTGAATGCGGGTTATGATGTAGTGGTAATTGATAATTTATGTAATTCAAGTGAAGAGTCTTTGGAACGGGTGAGAAAGATTACCGGGAAGGAAATCAGATTTTACAAATGTGATCTGCTATGGCAGGAGAAACTGACAGAGATCTTTCAGAAGAACAAGATCGATGCAGTCATTCATTTTGCTGGATTGAAAGCGGTCGGTGAATCAGTTCAAAAGCCCTTGGAATATTACTATAATAACATTACAGGAACTCTGGTACTGCTTCGGGTTATGCGTGAATTCCATGTGAAAGATATCGTATTCAGTTCCTCGGCTACGGTATATGGTAACCCTGCGACGGTTCCGATTAAGGAGGACTTTGCGCTTTCGGTAACTAATCCTTACGGAAGAACAAAGTTAATGCTGGAAGAAATCTTCCGGGATGTGTATCATGCGTATGGGGAATGGAATATCATTCTGCTTCGTTATTTTAATCCGGTCGGAGCCCATAAGAGCGGTTTGATCGGGGAAGATCCCCAGGGAACTCCAAATAATCTGGTACCTTATATCACTCGGACAGCGGTTGGTAAGTATGAAGCTGTGGGTGTATTCGGGGATGATTATGATACACCGGATGGAAGCGGGGTCAGGGATTACATTCATGTAATGGATCTTGCAGCCGGACATTTAAAAGCAGTTGAAAAATTAAAGGAAGCACCGGGTATTCGTACCTATAATCTGGGAACCGGGATTGGCTACAGTGTCTTCGACATGATAAAGACCTTTTCAAAAGTGTGTGGTAAGGAAATCCCATCTATTCGAAAACCCCGACGTCCGGGGGACATTGCTACCTGTTACGCAGATGCATCACTGGCGAAGAAGGAATTGAACTGGTCAGCGGTACGGGGGCTGGAAGAAATGTGTGAGGATTCCTGGCGGTGGCAGCAAAACAATCCGAACGGATATCAGAAATAGACAGATATCATTACACTGATTGGAGGAATATGAATGGCATATCATGTACATACGATAACAAGCTTGGATCAACTGGGGGAATGTGATTTGTTTCATATTGATCATTATCAGTGGACAAAGGAAATTAGCCCGAAAGCCTTCGGCAGAATGGGATTATTAAAGAATTATGGATTGGTTATCACAATGACTTCGATGGAGCAGAATCCGTTGCGCATCTATACCGAGGACGATGATCGGGTATATGATGATAGCGGACTGGAGGCCTTTTTCAACTTTTCGGTGGATCAGGAGGACCGGAAGTATCTGAATTTTGAGATGAATGCGAATGGTGCCCTGTTGAGTGCCTTTGGTACTGCAAAGGATCGCGAATTTTTAAGAAATATCACTGAACTTCGGGCCCGGTGTGAAGCGAGCATTCATGAATCATCCTGGAGTGTGATCCTTAAAATACCGATGGAGCTGATCTGCACTATGTTTGACAGAAAGCCTCTCCGGCAAGGGGATAGCTTTACCTGTAATTTTTATAAAATATGTGAGACTCCGGGCTTAGAGCATTATGCAAGCTTTTCTCCGATCATCAGTGAAAAACCGAATTTTCATCTTCCGGAGTTTTTTGAGACGGCGATAATTTATTAATCACAATCATTGGGAGTTCATATATAGTAAAATACATACTATTAAAATGCACCTACTTTTTTGCCTAGTTAACTGAAAGAACGTGTCGCATTCTAGCTTAAAAACTATTTTGTGACACGCTCTTTTTTGTTAACAATCTTTACTATTACATTGACATTGTTCCTGGTTTGTGGCATGGTAAAACTACAATGATCTCTATTGGAATATATAAAACATAGAGTAAGGTTCACAGACAAAGGGGAAGGTACAATGGCTGACAAGGAGACTAAGAAGCATATATTAACATATCTTAAGGAGAGAACACTGCAAGCAGATTGGAAGCGTCCGGAGGATTTTTCGGCACCTGTTATAGCGGAAAAGCTTGGAATCAGCAGAACTGTTGTGAGTCAATATTTAAACGAAGCGCTTGCTGAGCACAAAGTCATAAAGGTAAATACCAGACCGGTTTACTTCCTGTGGCGTGGGGTACTGGAAGAGAGTACGCCGGGTGTCTTACTGGAGGACATCTACCCATCAATGGAAGACCTGATCCAAGTAATGAGCCATAAGACTTATACTTCAGTCTATAGTAAGCTGATCGGCTCCGGTGGGAGCTTAAGCTATAATGTGGAGCAGTGCAAGGCTGCAATTACGTATCCTGGGAATGGTCTTCCTATTTTGCTGCTGGGTGCCACAGGTACCGGTAAGAGCTACCTTGCTCAATTAACCTATGAATATGCGGTTGAAAAAGGGATCATCGAGAAGGACAAGCAGTTTGTCAGTGTGAACTGTGCGGAGTATGCGAATAATCCGGAGCTCTTTTTAACCAATATATTTGGCTATAGAAAAGGAGCGTATACAGGAGCGGATAAAGATCGCAAGGGCTTGATTGCTCTGGCGGACGGCGGACTTCTATTTCTGGATGAAGTTCATGCTTTATCCTCTGAATGCCAGGAAAAATTATTTCACTTTATGGATAAGGGACTTTATCACATGGTGGGAGATAACGAAAAATGGTATTCCTCCAAAACCCATATTATTATGGCTACAACAGAGAATCCTGAAGTTGTATTGTTGAAGACGCTATTAAGACGTATACCGATTATTACCAGAATCTCATCACTTGTTGAGCGCCCACTGCAGGAAAAAAAGGAACTGCTATACACTCTTCTTAAGCAGGAGGCGAAAAAGCTGGGGCGCAATATTGAGATCAGCAATGTGGCTTATCAATGCATTCTGGATTATAAGTTTGAAGGTAATGTAGGACAATTGGTTAATTGCATCAGAGCATTTATCGCGAATGCCTATCTGGATAACGGAACAGAGAAGGAGAATGCGCTAAAGGTATACATCCACCATCTCCCGGACTACATATTGAAAAGCAATGCGGTTCATTTGATGGAAATGGATGAGCAGAATATGGTCACATTGGAGGAAATCAAGAAGGAGCTTAGGTCTGAGAAGAAGCTTTTTACTTTTAACCGCGATTTACTTCAGCAATTTCAAAGAGTGATAGATAACGGCGGCGATATGGAGGAGTTCCTGCTAATCGGGAAAATTCGTCTGGAGCAATATATGGATGATCTGTGTCTGGAGAAGGTTGGCGACGACAATCCCAGGGATGCGCTCTACCTCGAAATTGTAAAAGGGGTATGTGAGACGGTGGGAAGAAAACTCGGTATTACTTTTTCCAATCAGGATATCCTTAATATCGGACGTATGATATGTGATTATATACAAAACGGCAGTTATTGCGAGTCCCTGATTAAAAAATATAATAAGACGATCATCGCTGCCCAGGAGGTGTTCCAGAAGAGAGATATCATACAAAACAGCAGAGTGGGAATAGAGCTGATCAACGATATTATGGGGAGCCTTGGAAGAACGCTTAATTCCTTAGGGATCCTTGATCTCTATATTGCAGCTTCCTGTACCTCTCAGATAAACACTCGACAGGCAATCGGTATTGTTATTGCACGTGGGTATTCTACAGCCAGCAGTCTGGCCGGTAATATCAATCATATTCTGGAGGATCATGTTTATGAAGCAATCGATTTACCGTCTGAAGTTTCTGATGAAGTAATTGCCCAGAAGATATCAGAATATTTAACGAACCGCAGAGGAGTAAAGGATGTAATTTTGCTCACGGATACCGGGGACTTAGGCAATATTTATGAGAGGTTGGATAATGTAAACAATATCAATATCGGGTTGATCAGTGAAGTGACGGTGAAGCTGGCGGTCTCTATAGGAAAAGCTATAAAAAAAGGAATTCCGGTCAAGAATATCATGGAAGAATATTCCGATTACGTTACCAGGCATGAGAGTATCTATTTGAATTACAGAAAAAAGCAGACAGCTATTTTATCTGTCTGCGCTACCGGTATCGGTACGGCTGAAAAAATCTCTGATCTCTTAGGGAGGAGCCTCTCCCCGAATGTTGATATATCAGTCATACCCTATAATTATGAGAGTCTCGTTAACGCAGGAAAGAATTCTCCTGTATTTGATAAATATCACGTGGTTTTCATCATTGGAACCCATGATCCAAAGGTCGAGGGTTATAAATTCATCGCGCTGGAGGATGTGATTGAAGAAAATAACATCAGCGAGATCAATGCATTGCTGTCTACCATATTATCACAAGAGGAAGTTTATAAATTTAACCATAATCTGATTAAGAACTTCTCTCTGACGAATGTCGTGGGACATTTGACGGTCCTAAACCCTGAAAAAGTGATTGACTTTACAGAGAACATTATTAAACAGCTCCAGTTAAGAACCGGTACTGCCTTAAAAAATAAGACAATGGTCGGTCTATATATTCATATTTGCTGCTTGATTGAGCGATTAATTACTGAGCGCTATGCGGTAAATTACAAAAACCTGGAGCAGTTTATAAAGGAGAATCAGGATTTCATTCTTATTGTGAAAGAGTGTTTTAAGGAAATGGAGAAATATTATAGCGTATCCATACCGATTTCTGAAATAGCGTATCTTTATGAGTATATTTACCGCTTATAGTGACGAAATCAAGATAAATAGTGACGAACACCCGGCAAAAGTTTTTTTTGCCGGGTGTTTTTTTGTATATGGCGAAAAGTATAGTTCGGTATAATATCCGTCTGGATCCAGTAGAATCAGCACCTTGCAGAATTTATTTCCGAAGTTTAAAAAGTTGGCACAGGATTTGCTGTATATATTAATTGAGATCATTCCTGCCCAAATAGTAAATGAGAATGCGTGGGAGGATCCGAGTACGGGACAAAGGAGGGTAGATATGAGAAAACTGATACTTGCTTCACATGGGAGTCTGGCAGAGGGCCTGAAAAGTGCAGCAGCGATGATTCTGGGTGATGCTATAAATATATCGGCATATGGCCTGGATACTTGGGTCACACCAAAAAGCATTTTTGATGAAGTCAGGAAGGAATTAGACCGAGCCCCGGATACAGAATTCATTATTCTGTGTGACATTAAGGGAGGAAGCGTTCACAACTGCATGATGGAGCTGTTAGTTCGACCCGATGTCAGTATTTTTACCGGTATGAATCTGACAATGGTTCTGGAAGTCGCTGTTCTGGATGAGAATATCGCGATCCGGGACGAAAGTGAAACTGTCATGGAAAGCTCCAGAAATAACATCTGTTATTTCAACAGACAGATGATTAGTAAAATGATGAAAGAGGAAGGAGAGGATGAATTGTGGTAAAAATCTTGCGCGTCGATGAAAGGCTATTGCATGGACAGGTTGCCGTCACATGGGTCAGTAATGTAAATCCGTCATCCATACTGATCGCGAATGATGAGGTCATGGATAATGAGATGTCAAAGATGGCATTAAAAATGGCCAAACCAAATGGTGTCAATCTGGCAATCCGTTCGATTGACGATGGTGCAGGCATATTAAACGATCCGCGATCGGAAAATATTCAGATCTTCGTGATTGTTAAAACAATTGCCGATGCAGTAAGACTTGCGGAAAAGACGAACTGTATCAAGCACGTAAATATCGGCGGCATACGGAAACGAGAAGGCGGAAAACTCATTGCGCCGGCAGTGTATGTGAACGATCAGGATATTGAGAACCTAAAAAAGCTGCAGACAATGGTAGATGTAATTGAGTTCCGGATGGTTCCGTCGGATTCGACCAAGAAATTGGATGAGGTTCTAAAAAATCTAGAGTAATTTAAGAAATTGGAGGAGGTAAATATGTCAATTATTCAAGCTTTAATTATTACAGCAATTGTTTGGTTCATTACCTGGGCAGATGCATGGTTTGCTTATCCCATGGTTAATACGCCCCTGGTATTATGTCCTATCGTAGGTCTGCTCTGCGGTGATCTGCAGACAGGTATTATTGCCGGTGCTACACTTCAGTTGATATTTCTTGGGGTTATCTCAATCGGAGGTACGCTTCCCGCAGATGCTTCTCTCGGTGCGGTCATCGGTACTGCATTTGCAGTTACCATGAACCAGAATGTTGAAACAGCCTTAACGCTGGCGGTACCGATCGCTGTTCTCGGTTCAACCTTTACTCTGGTTAAGTATGTTATCAACGGTCTCTTCAATCCTTATATCGAGAGATTATGTGAAGAAGGAAATACGAAAAAAATTGAACGAGCCCATATCCTGATATCGTTCGTACCTGACTTGCCCAAGATGGCTGTCCTTTTTGCAGCCTTAGCCTTCGGAACCGGATTCGCACAAGGAATGATAGATGCTATTCCCGCGGTTGTCCAGAGCGGTATTGATTATGCCACCAACTTAATGGCTGCAGTCGGTATTGCATTGCTCCTAAAGATGATGTGGTCCAAAAAAATGGCGGTATTTTTCTTCTTGGGTGTGGTACTGGTCAGCTTCTTTAAGGTTCCTATCATCGCTGTTGCCTGTGTCGGTGTGATCGTTGCGGTTATTCTGACCATGAATGGTAAGGGCAGTGCACTCGCAGGAGCAGAGACTGAGAAAAATGCAGGGGAGGAATTGTTCAATGACTGATTCAAATAGATTTCATGTAGAAGATCAAGCAGATAACAAGATGCTGAAACGAGTTTTTTGGCGCACAATGACATTAAGCTCTACCTATAATTATGAAAGAATGCAGGGCCTGGGTTATGTATATTCCATGATTCCCGTCATTGACCGCTATTATGAAAAGAAAGAAGATAAGATCGCAGCTTATAAACGTCACTTTGAACTGTTTAATACAACCCCGACCATGGGTGGTTTCATCACCGGTCTTTCTACCTCCATGGAAAGAGAAGCTGTTCTTGATCCGAGCTTTAATAAGGATTCAATCAATGCAATCAAGGTATCCCTGATGGGACCCTTCGCAGGAATCGGTGATAGCATCTTCTGGGGCTCCCTTCGTATTATCAGTTTAGGCTTGGGTATCGCGCTTGCGAAGCAGGGAAGTATTCTCGGTCCGATTATCCATCTTCTGATATTTAATATCCCGGCGCATATGGTACGTTATTACGGTGTTTTTGCAGGCTTTAATATGGGTTCGAAGTTCATCAAATCCGCCAGCGAGAACGGTATGCTGGGTCAGATTACGAAGGCTGCTTCTATCGTCGGATTGATGACTGTTGGCGCCATGACTTGCAGCATGATCAACTTTACGACACCTCTCGTGCTGAATATCCAGGGTTCAGAGCTAGTTGTTCAGGATCTGCTGAATAATATTTTCCCGAATATCCTGCCGCTGCTTCTGACCTTCGGATGCTTTAAGCTTTTGAATAAGAATGTAAAACCGATCTGGATTATGCTCGGACTTATGGTAGTAGGTGTGCTTGGTAAAATAGCCGGTATTTTCTAAAACAGGAGGATGACATGGTCTCATTATTGGATTGCATACAAAGAATCCCTTCCTGCATGGAGCAGATTCTGAAAAACAAAGATACAACATTTCATCAGCTGCTGTCTGAGCTGAATAGAAAAAGGATAGATGAGATCATTCTGATCGGTTCCGGAACCTCCAATACGGTTTCAGTGACAGCAAGGCCTTTTATGGAAAAAGCGAGCGGACTTCGTACAACAGTGGTGACCTCCAATGAATTCCTGTATGACAGGTATGTACGAAATGAAAATGCGCTTTATGTATTTGTATCGCAGACAGGCACCTCCAATTTTGTGAGGAAAGCACAGGCTCAGTTTAAAGCACTGGGTTTTTTAACAGCTGCGGTTTCTGAGGCGGAGGATACCCCTCTGGCGAAAGAGGCAGTGATCTATGTAGATATGGGCTGCGGACAGGAAGAGTATCCGATGCGTACCATCGGTTATTCCACTTCAGTGTTTACTTTGATGCTGATGGGTATGGAAATAGGACGGCTGTATGGAACGTTAACTTCGGAAGAATATCATGATTACCTTGTTCAGGCTCAGAAGCTGCCGGAGAGTAACAGAAACGCCTGCCGGATTGCATTACAGCTGGAAACATCAGCCAGGCAGAAAATGCTTCAATCCCAGCTGATTGTATTCACCGGTGCAGGAGCTCTTTATGGACTTGCCCTCGAAGCGGCCATGAAGGTGTGGGAGATACCCCAGATCGCATCCGTGGGTTATGAACTGGAAGAAGGAATGCACGGTCCTAATTACGGGTATAACTCCAAGCATTGTGTCATAGTGCTGAACGACGGAAGAGAAGAAAGTAAGGCCCTTGCTCTTGCGAGGTATATGAAAGAGGTAAAAGGAACCGGGTTTGCATTCGGAAGCCAGGTGGTGGAGCAGTGCGATTTACAGTTTACATTAATAACCCGGGATTTTACCAGTTTGGAGCTGGCTCCTGCTATTCAGATCCTGTCGTATCTGCTGGCACTGGATGTGGGACGAGACCTATTTGCTCCTCACGACAATAGCAGAATGGAAGCGTATTTTAAAACACATGCATAGTATCAACGAAAACCGATTAACAAAATTTATAGTAACAATGGCCACCCCAATCGCCCTTCAGAATTTAATCAATTTCTCGGTTAATATGGTTGGTACTTTTATGCTTGGCCAGCTGGGGGAAAAGCCGTTAACGGCTTTTTCCCTGGCAAATCAAGTTTTTTTTATCTTATCCATGGTGATTTACGGAATTGGAGAAGGGGCAAATGTCCTGGTAGCCCAGTATTGGGGCAGGAAGGACACGAATTCAATCCATAAGGTGATGACGTGTGCATATAGTATTGCAATCGGCTTCTCAACCTTGCTATGCCTGGCGGCACTACTGATACCGGAAGAAGTCATGGGGATTTTCATCAAAGACCGCACCGTGATTGGACTGGGAGCAGAATATCTTCGCGTAATCGCGGTTTCCTATCTGTTCTACGCTGTAACAGCCGTTACGACCTGCGTTCTAAGAGCTGTGAATACAGTGATGATATCCATGCTGCTTTCTACCTGTACCCTTTGTATTAACCTAATTCTCAGCTATACTCTGATTTTTGGCAGCTTTGGTGCACCACGGCTTGGGATTACCGGTGCAGCGATCGGAACGATGGTCTCAAGAATAGCAGAATTCATTATTTTGCTGCTGTATTTGACTCTATCGGAAGATAAACTAAGACTCCGACTAAGAAAACTTTTGAAGCTGGACAAGAGGATTGCAATGGCCTACCTTACCTTCAGTATTCCGGTCATCCTAAATGAGCTGTTCTGGGCGCTGGGTATGTCTGTAGTAGCAATGATACTCGGAAGAATGGGAAGCGAAGTGGTTGCAGCCAACAGTATTTATGCATCCGTCAGTGATTTTTCAAGCTCTCTGTTCTCAGGAATTAATTCCTGTGCTGGTGTATTGGTGGGTAACGCAATCGGTGCACACGATTATCCCAGAATGGAGGAACTCAAGAAGAGATTTAAAAGAATTTCTTTCATTGCAGGCTTGATTGGAGCTTTTGTCATGCTGATATCCAGCAGTGTCGTAGTGGATTGGTATCAGGTGAATGATCTAACGAAGAGCTATGCCGGTAAGATCATGCTGGTGGGAGCGGTATTCGAACTCTTCCGTGCAATGCAGACGATGAATATGATGGGTATTCTTCGCGGGGGCGGAGATGTGAAATTTACGATGGCCAACGATTTGATCTTCTTATGGGGGTTCTCAATACCGTTGGGTCTTTTGGCGGGGTTGGTCTGGAACTGGCCGATTGCTGCTGTATACCTTGTATTAAAATTTGACCAGGCTATTAAAAAGGGCACCAGTGAATGGAGACTGAAAAGCGGGAAATGGATGAAGGATGTAACAACAGCGGAATCCTGATTGGAGGAAAAATTATTATGCTTCATACAGAATTTTCATGCCGTAGGATCAATCAAAACACTTATCTGATTCAGGGCGGAGAATTGGGTTGTGACTGCTATCTGCTTCTGGGTGATAAAGAAGCATTAATGGTAGATTCCGGCTGCACCAGAAAGAAAGAGAATATCCGCAGCTATGCGGAAGGTATCGCGGGGATGCCGGTACATAGTGTCATCAATACGCACAGTCACTTTGATCATACCGGAGGAAATGGATACTTTGATACTATCTATGCGACCGGTAAAGCAGCACAAAGCGTCCGTAACGTGATGGGGGAAAAAAGTGAAAATTACCCGCTCAATTATCGATGTACTTTTGTCGAAGACGGAGATATGATAGAGTTACAGGGAAGACCGCTGGAAATAATTCAGCTGGATTGCCATAGTCCCGGAAATATTGCTATTTTGGATCGTACGAACCGTATGATGTTTACAGGGGATGAGATCGATCAGGACCAGGTATTGCTTCTGCCGGGCTTTGCAGAGATACCCGGTCAGATACATTCCCAGCCTGCGGCATCAGTGGAGGATTATCTGGAAGCTATGTTGAAGCTGAGAGAGTATTCCGATCATTTCGATCTGATCTGCACCGGGCATAATGGATCTCCGTTGGGTAAAGAATGGCTTGGAAGGTATATCAATACAGCAAAGAGTATCCTTTCGGGCAAGAGGGGGAGCAGCGACTGCTCTTCGTCAACCTATTCCAAAAAGGATACCCATTATCCGAGAAAGGATGCAAAGTATTTAAGATATTCGGAAAACGGAGCGTCTTTGGTTTATTGCAGCAGGCTGATTCATAAATCAGACCGGTTAACATCAGAAACGGTTCCTCCTGCAACGAAATTGCATATTATTTGTGCCGGTTGTGCGAGGGCAGAACCTGCGCACTAAAGGAATAAATTAGTCAAAGGTCCATCGCGAATCACAAGAGTGAGGTGCATATC
>JAEZLY010000164.1 GCA_023414985.1 Bacillota bacterium
AAAAATCACCACCTGTAAAGGAAATTTCTTTACAGGTGGTAGTATATCGGATATTAGCAGCTTTGTCAAGGCTTTTATACAAAAACAGCCTACAAAATCTATTCATTTAAAAAACTTCTTTTTATACCATTCTTCAGTATAGAAATCAAAGAACAATATTCCTTTTTTAATAAACAAATATCTTTGTGAAAATCTGAATCCTTATTATTTTTCAATTCTTCAAGCAGTTTAACACATAAACTCTGCAACTTGACAAACCCAAGGTTAGCGGCAACCCCCTTTAGGGTATGGATATGCATCCCTGCTTCCGGCAGGTTGTTTTTCGAGACAGCCTGCATGATACATTGATACGTGGGATCGTTAATAAACTTAAGACATATACTCATATACAGCTTGATATTTCCTCCAAGCCTGTTGATTACACTGTCCGTATCAATCCCAGCCTCCTTCATCTTTAGGCATAACAATTTCATGACATTCCCCTTCTCCTATATAACTATGCTTCCTTAAGCATCCTTTCTGTTTCTGATATTTTCTATCACTGCTTTTAATTCACCGATCGCAACTGGTTTCGTTAAATGTCCATTCATGCCGCAGTCGGTGTAGGATAGATCATTTACAAGGTTATCAGCAGAAATAGCAAGAATATATACCTTACCGGCATCCGGGCGAGGCAGGCTGCGAATCATCTTGGTGGTCTCAAATCCATCCGCATCAGGCAGCTGAACATCCATTAATATAATATCATAATAATCCTCAGGTGAAGTTTCAAACAGCTTCAGTGCTTCTTTACTGCTCATAGCTACATCATGTTCAAGCTCCAGCTGCTTTAAGAACTCACTCATAATCTCAAGATTAATCTCATTATCCTCAACGACTAAGATGCGGGTATTCCGTTTGCTTTCAACTGGGGGGTTCTCATAGATTATGTCTGATCCCTTCTTCCCATCTGACTTTGCCATCCGTTCAAATCCGATATCAATCATCATACGGGTTCCCTGGCCCGGCTGACTTTCTACCTGAATCTTTCCCTCCATCAGGGACAGAAGATTTTTCACGATTGACATACCAAGGCCACTTCCGCCGTATTTGATGCTAATTGACTCATCCTCTTGTTCGAAGGCTTCAAACAAATGATCCAGGAACTCCTGATGCATACCCTTTCCGGTATCTGTAATAATAAAACGGTAGATGCTCTTTCCGGCTGCCTCTTTCAGCTCAAGCACTTCTAAAGTAATGCTTCCTCCTACCGGTGTAAATTTGACGGAGTTATAAAGACAATTACCGAGAATCTGAGTCAGTCTTAAACTGTCACCAATCAAGTAGTCATGCTGAAACTTATGAAAGATGAAACGGTAATTCTGATGTTTCATTTCTGCCTGGGCATGAATCAAGGAAGAAAAAGCAAAAAGAGTATTACTTAAATAAAAAGGTTCCTGCTTTAAAGTGAGCCTGTCATTGTCAAGCTTGGCAGTATCCAGAATATTATCAATCAACAGAAGTAAATTTCTTGAGGAATAATTTATTTTATCCAGGCAGTTCAATATTTTATCCGTATCATTGATTGAATTAGAGGCGATCTGTGTCAAACCAAGGATCGCATTGATCGGTGTTTTTAACTCGTGGCTGATGTGAGACATAAATTCCTTTTTCGCTTCATTGGCCCTCTGCACTTCCGATAATGCTTCCCTGACGGACTGCCGGATTTCATATTCGTTAGTACGATCAATAGTATTGATAATAATTTTGGTGACTTTATGATCCTTATAAACCGGATAGATTTTTACCAAAAACCATATCTTTTTTTCGGTAATTGGCTGATGATATAAAAATTCTGCTTCCTGATAATCCCGGAGAGAATTGAATGAAAGCCTGTCCCTCATTTTCTCACGGTACTCCTGATCCACGTAGTCAAGGAACTTTTCCGGATTCTTTGTTAGGGTACTTCGGCGAAAACCGAAAACCTTTTCAAAATTCGGTGATATAAATTCCTGCTTCTCTGTAATCGTATTATAAATCAGAAAAACCTCATCTATATTATCACTGAGCAGATTATATACTTTTTCCTTATAATTTGAATTGTTATTCACGATAATGTATTTTCTTTCTAAATAGAGAACCATAATAAAGATACTCAGGGACAAGAGTACCAATATAGCAGGTATGGAATAAACATCCATATGATCAATGATATTTAGGAGGAAGCCATCCGTAGCAATCAAATTACACACCTTTTCTTTTCCGATTGACAAATTTACCTTGTAACTTTATGGCAGATTTTAGTATTTTATGAACATAATATAGCAAACGACGCTTTTATTGTCAATAATTTTCAAATATGGATCTATAATTTATTAAGATAATGCATTAATTGGATAAAATAATTATGCAATACCATGCGTTTTTTAATAGAAATAAATATTTATGAAATAATACACAAAAACATAGGTTGAAAAAAAGATTGAAAATAAAAACAGAAAAATAGGAACTGAAAAATAGAAACTGAAAAAAACACTGTGCTTAATGACAGCACAGTGTTTTATATGTTATGAAATAATAAAACATAATTGTATTATACCGGATAAGCCTTATTCGCTTTATCAGCAGCTGCTACATCCACGCCTGTCTTCTGAGCCTGGCGGTATTTGAAGAAATCCAATGCTACCTGAGGGAATAAAGCATACGATAATACATCCTCGTCCTGCTCCTTCCACTCTTCGATCTCAGCAGCAATCTTATGAAGCTCGGGCTTAAGTAAATCAGCCGGACGACAGGTGATCGGCTCTTTGTCACCGATAACCTTCTTCTGAACTTCCTTATCAAAAGGCTTAACTGTCTGACCATATTCACCTGCCAACAGAGCCTTTGTCTCCTTGGTTACCATCTTATAGCGCTCTCCTGCAAGTACGTTAAGTACTGCCTGAGTACCAACGATCTGGCTGGAAGGAGTAACAAGCGGCGGTTCACCGAAGTCCTTACGAACTCTAGGCACTTCCTTTAATACCTCATAGTACTTATCTTCCTGATTGCTTTCCTTCAGCTGGGAAACCAGATTGGATAACATACCGCCGGGTACCTGATATAATAAGGTCTTGATATCAACACCCATAACCTTCGGGTTAAGTAAGCCGTTATCCAGACATTTATCACGAAGTGGACGGAAATAATCAGCGATTTCGGCTAAAACATTCTGATCAAAGCCTGTATCATAAGGAGTACCCTTAAAGGTCTCAACCATAACCTCTGTTGCAGGCTGGCTGGTACCCATAGCGAAGGGTGACATTGCGGTATCGATGATATCGCAGCCTGCTTCCACTGCCTTTAAGTAGGTCATGCCTGCCACACCACTGGTGTAGTGGGTATGAAGGTCAATCGGGATGCTAACGGCACTCTTTAATGCGCTTACCAGGTTGGTTGCCTCGTAAGGTACCAATAAGCCGGCCATATCCTTGATACAGATAGAAGAAGCTCCGAGCTCCTCTATTCTCTTCGCCATTTTAATATAGTAATCCATCGTGTAAGCATCCCCTAAAGTATAGGAAATTGCTACCTGAGCATGTCCGTTTTCCTTATTCGTTGCCTTCACAGCACACTCTAAGTTACGCATATCATTTAATGCGTCGAAGATACGGATGATGTCGATACCATTCGCGATAGATTTCTGAACGAAATATTCAACTACGTCATCTGCATAGTGACGGTATCCAAGGATATTCTGTCCGCGGAATAACATCTGCAGCTTGGTATTCTTAAATCCTTTTCTGAGCTTTCTGAGTCTCTCCCAGGGATCTTCCTTCAGGAAACGAAGGGATGCATCAAAGGTCGCACCACCCCAGCATTCCACTGCATGATACCCTACTTTATCCATGGTCTCAAGAATGGGAAGCATATCTTCCGTTGCCATTCTTGTTGCAATCAGGGATTGATGGGCATCACGTAATATGGTTTCGGTGATCTTCACCGGTCTTTTTACTTGATCTGCCATTACTCTACCTCCTGTGAAATGTAAAATTCAGAGCGTCCTTCCTTAGTTTAA
This sequence comes from Bacillota bacterium, assembly GCA_023414985.1. Classification (GTDB taxonomy): domain Bacteria; phylum Bacillota; class Clostridia; order Lachnospirales; family Lachnospiraceae; genus Mobilitalea. Next base: position 4,037 of record JAEZLY010000164.1, read on the forward strand.
TGTAGCCAGTAAGTTGCCGGCTTCAATGGACTGCCCTGCTGTTACGTTAATGCTGGCAAGAGTACCGTCCTGAGGAGATACAATTTCATTCTCCATCTTCATTGCTTCAAGAATAAGGATAACATCACCCTTCTTCAGCTGCTGACCAACGGTTGCTTTTACAGATACGATCTTTCCGGGCATAGGTGCGCTTACCTTTACGCTGCCTGCGGTACCGGAGGGAGCTGCAGCGGGTGCCGGAGCTGCCTCGGCTGCCTTGGGAGCAGGTGCGGCTGCAGGAGCTGCTTTCGGTGCGGGTGCTGCAACAGGAGCGGACTGTACGGCTCTCTGGCCTTCTTCAACTGATACATCATAAGTATTACCGTTCACGGTTATTGTATAATATTTCATAATGAAAATCCTCCTTGTTCATTGACATCCTAAGATGCCATGCTATCTACATTGCCATGTAATATTTTTATGCGTTTTTCCATTTTCCTGCATTGGATCTGCGTATGGAACGAACCACCAGTCCGCCTTCCGGAACCGCATCCCCAAGGGAGGCATAAAGTGCAGCTGTAATTACTGCTACCAATTCACAATCGGAAACGAGCTCTTCCTCTTCGCTTCTGACAATACTTGCAATCGCATTGTCTACCGGACTGCCTGCTGAAGGCTGATTTGCAGCGCCCGTCAAGTTAGGCTTAATACTTACGAAGTAGGTAACCAGCATAACAAAGACTACAACTGCTAATACAACCACTGCACCAAACAATGTATCTAAATTGATATACTCGCTCAAATTATCACCTCATTCTATTTGGTACCATGCTTTTTTGCAGGGCGTGTCTCTCTCTTTGTAAAGAGCATTTCAAAGGAATAGATTGCATGCTGGCGAACTGCCTGAGCCTCAATAATACTGTCAACATATCCGCGTTTTGCGGCAGCCTGTGCACTGGATTGAAGCTGTTCATATTCAGAAGCCTTTTCCTTAACTGCATCTGCAGACTCGCCATCAAACATGATCTGAGCTGCCAGCTGAGCGTCCATCATACCAATCTGAGCATCGGGCAGTGCAAATACCATATCTGCACCGATATGCTTGGAATTCATTGTAATATATGCTGAACCGAAAGCCTTGCCTACGATCACATTTACCTTAGGAACGGTTGCATTGGCAAATGCATGAGTTAACTTGGCACTGGCTTTGGCAATAGTCTTCTCTTCCTCTACGGTTGCCTTGTAACCATTGACATTGGTCAGGGTAAGGATCGGAATATTGAAGGCATCACAGAAGCTAACAAAGCTTGCTGCCTTTTCACAGCCGGCTGTGGTCAGGCTGCCGTCAAATTTCTCTGTCTTTCCGGCAGCGTCAGTAGCTTCGGTACGGTTGGCAACAGCACCGACGGTGCAGCCATTCAGACGGATAAAGCCGGTTACCATTTCCTTTGCATATTCAGCCTTTACTTCAAAGAAGTAATTATCATCGGAAATGTCCTTCAGAGCCTTACCGGTATCGGAGGGAATGCCCGGCAGGAGACGGTTCAAATCATCATTGCACTCGTCATAAGAAGCATCATCCTCGTTATTGGAAGGTAAAATTGAGATTAACTCTCTGATTTTGCCGAGTACGTCAGCTTCGGAAGCGCCGACATAATCAACTGAGCCTGCTTTGGACTGGAAGGAAGCCGATGCAGTATCATTTTTCTCTTTGTAATTACCGGTTAATGTATTCGGGGAATTCACAAATAACTTTGCTGTTTTTCCCTCCATAAATGAAAAATCACTTAAAGAAGCCATCACGGCTAAGCCACCGCCAGAGTTACCAAAGATAGCGGTGATCTGAGGAATGATTCCGGAAGCAAGGGTCTGCTTCAGATAAATCTCGCCAAAGCCATTCAGGGCATCGGTAGCTTCCTGTAATCTCATACCTGCAGAATCGATGAGACCTATCACGGGAGCACCAACTTTAAGTGCCAAATCGTAAATATGAACTATTTTTTTTGCATGCATTTCACCGATGGAACCACCCATAACGGAAGCATCTTGACTATAAACATAAACAAGATTTCCATCAATCACACCATATCCGGTGATAACGCCGTCAGCAGGAGCTTCCTTCTGCTGTAAATTAAAGTCTGTACTTCTTTTTGTAACGAAAGCGCCGACTTCAACAAAACTATTGTCGTCAAGCAAAGAAGTAATTCTTTCTCTTGCTGACAGTT
>JAEZLY010000051.1 GCA_023414985.1 Bacillota bacterium
GCATAGGACAACGCATCATTCAAGCCGTGAATTCCTTCTATTACCAGGATATCTTCCGGCCCCAGAGTCAGAAAGTTCCCTTTATATTCTCTTCTGCCGCTTACAAAATTAAAATCCGGTATCTGAACCGTCTTTCCATTCAGCAGGTCCGTCATATCCTTATTAAATTGCTCTAAATCAATCGCATACAGCGACTCAAAATTAAACTCTCCCTTTTCATCCTTTGGTGTCTTCTCCCGATCCACAAAATAATTGTCTACAGCGATCGGATGAGGCTTCAGTCCATGCGCCTTCAGCTGGATGCTGAGTCGATAGGAAAAGGTCGTCTTACCCGAGGAGGAAGGTCCCGCGATCATGATAAATTTCTTACCTCCCGCCTTCTTGATGGCTTCGGCAATGTCACTGATCTTCTTCTCCTGTAATGCTTCCTGAACCAGAATCAATTCATTCAGCTGACCCTGGGCAATGACATCATTGAGCGCAGCTACGTTCGGAATATCCATCATCTTAGCCCATTCGTTGGATTCCTTTAATGTCTCGTACAGCTTTTGCTGCGGAACAAAACGCTCTATAACCGTCGGATTCTTCTTGTTCGGTAGCAGTAACAGTAGTCCGTCATCATAGGGTATCAGGTCAAAATACGGCAGCATCCCCGAGCTCGGTGGCATATATCCGTAATAATAATCCTCAAATCCATCCAGGCTGTAGATATTCGCCTTGGATACCCGACGATAGCGGAACAGCTTTTCTTTATCATACATCCGATAACGGCGAAACAATTCAATGGCATCATCAGTTCCGACACTTCGCTTCATGAACGGAATATCCTTTTGGATGATTTCCTTCATCCGGCGCTTGATTGCCTCTATTCTTTCCCCTGTCAGAGGATATTTGCCGATATAATCGCAAAATAATCCGTTACTTACGGAATATTCCACGGACACCTTCTCTACATTCTCATGGCCAAATTCCGCATAGATTGCCTTCAGCATCACAAGAATCATACCGCGCTGATAAGTCTTCTGCCCTGCGTCATCCGTAGTAGTCACAAACCGGATAGTACAATTATCCGTAGCACGTTTAAAGAGCTCTCTAAGCTTATTATTCACAAATGCCAGAATGATCTGATTGTCATAATCCTTCTGAAAATCCCTGCTGATCTCGAGCAAAGTCGTATTTGCAGGGTATTCATATTCCTTGCCGCCTATTATTACCTTCACATTCGTATTCATGTTGACCTCTCCTTATTGAAAATATTCCAGTCCATGATGTATTAAATCTATCTTCGCTTCAAAATCTTTCCTGCGCTCCAGGGCTTTCTCCGTCTGCTCCGCATCCAAATTCTGAAGCACCGCTTCACAAATCCCAAGTTCCCAATTCAGATAATCGAGCAGGACAGGATGCTTCATTTCCAGCAGGAGACGCCCGTAGTACAGATGTTCCGGCTTCGACAGCAGATAATCCTCCTGCTTTTTTACTACTTCATTCCGGACGGCTTTCATCATCACATAATATTTACCGTCTTCCTGTACCATATTCTCCTTCACGATAAGAAATCCCTGTTTTATCAGCATCTTACGAACCTTGCTGATTTCCGACTGAGGCTGCAGAATCAGTTCCTTGACTTCCTTAAGGATATCCGGTCGTCTCAGGAGAATCTCAATCGTGAGGGCTCCTCCCATACCGCCGATCAGGATGGCATCCACCTCACCCGGCTTCAGCTTTTCCAGACCATCCGATTTTCTGACTTCTATTCTGTCCGCACAGCCATATCGCTTAATATTTTCTTTTGCCTTATCAATAGGCCCCTGATTTACGTCCATGGCTATGATCTGAGGTGAGATCCCCCAGTCCGCCAGATAGATTGAAGTATAGGCGTGGTCACAACCGACATCCGCAAGACGGTATCCCTGGGTAACCAGATCCGCCACTGCCTGTAAACGTTTTGAAAGCTGCATTCTTTACCTCATCATTATATCAAATTATTAATATTTGTTTCTTATCAACCGAGTCCCATACAATTTGAAGGCTCCTCGTATTATGTTCTTAATTGTAACATTATTCCCTTCTATTTTCCATAAAATTATTAATAGAATGTGCCACTTTCCCATAGCATAAAAAGAAGAACCGCTTCCCCGCACAGAGCCAAAAGGTATCTCTTATCTCTGTACGAAGGAAGCCGTTCTTCTCTTCCTATATTATTATGCATTTCCCATTTCTTATTCCAAATAATCCTTTAATTTGCGGCTTCTGCTCGGGTGTCTCAGCTTCCGGAGCGCTTTTGCTTCAATCTGGCGGATACGCTCTCTGGTGACGTTGAATTCTTTACCGACTTCCTCCAGCGTACGGGCACGTCCATCATCCAGACCAAAACGCAGGCGAAGTACCTTCTGCTCTCTCTCCGTCAAGGTTCCAAGGACCTCCACAAGCTGCTCCTTCAACAAGGTAAATGCAGCGGCATCTGCGGGTACAGGTACATTATCATCTTGTATGAAATCTCCAAGATGGCTGTCCTCCTCCTCGCCGATCGGAGTCTCCAAAGATACCGGCTCCTGGGAAATCTTCTGGATCTCCCTCACTCTGTCCACCGGCATGTTCATGACCTCGGAGATTTCCTCCGGAGAAGGCTCCCTGCCCAATTCCTGCAGTAGCTGACGTTGTACACGGGTCAGTTTATTGATGGTCTCCACCATATGAACCGGAATACGAATTGTTCTTGCCTGGTCCGCAATTGCTCTTGTAATTGCCTGTCTGATCCACCAGGTAGCATAAGTACTGAACTTGTAACCCTTGCGATAATCAAACTTCTCTACTGCTTTAATCAGACCAAGATTCCCCTCCTGAATCAGATCCAGGAACAGCATCCCTCTACCGACATAACGTTTTGCGATACTGACAACCAGACGAAGGTTTGCTTCTGCCAGCCGTTTCTTGGCATAATCATCACCATCCTCCATCTTTCTTGCCAGTTCAATCTCCTCATCTGCATTCAGCAACGGTACCTTACCGATTTCTTTCAGATACATACGGACAGGATCCTCTATGCTGATTCCCTCCGGTATGGTTAAATCCAGCGGTTCCAGATCCTCGTCATCCTCGATAAGGATATCTTCCTCATCCTCTTCCGAGATTCGAAGAACGTCTACATTATGCTTGTCCAGGAAGTCATAAATTTTTTCGATACGCTGCGGATCCAGCTCCATATCTGCGAAAAAATCATTTACCTCCTGAAATTCCAGGACATTCTTCTTCTTTTCAGCAAAAACTAACAGCTCCTTCAACCTCTCCGTAAACTTAACGATACTTTCGTCCATAGATAATCCTTCCTTCTTCAACTCTTTTTATATTTTAACCATCATTTGATGAAATATGCAGTCTTAAAGAGCCGCAAAGCCCTCAATACCGCATAAACAGGCTAATTGGCGAAGGTTATGCTCCGTTTTTTCAGCTCTGTCTTCTCATTGATAATCTTCATCAGTAGTGCCGTATCATTTACTTCAATTGCTTTCTGACTCTGCATATCGAGACTGTTTTCCTTTAACCGGAGTACCGTGTCGGTAAGTGCCTTCTGCCAGCCTGCTTCATCCATCTCACCACGGATCCCCGCAGAGAACAGGGCGGCCACCTCAGACTGCTCCTCCTTGCTTTCAAAGCAATTGATGATTTTCGCCGGGTTGACAGTCCCATCCTTCTCATACTGCTCGAATACCAATCTGGCAACTTCCTTATAGATACCCTCCGTGAAATCTTCCGGTTCAAGCAAACCTTTGATTTTTCCGAAAAGTGTATTGTCTTCGATCAGCCAGGTCAGCATCAGCTTCTGGGATTTGGATATTCCATCCTCAGGCGCTTTCTTGGCTTTTGCTGTCTCGTTCCTGAATTCCTTTGGTTCAGCAGCCCCGACCACAATCTGTGACCCAATTTTATTCACCAGACGCCTTAACTGTTCTACATCAATTTGATACGCCTTAGCCACAGCATCTATATAAAAGTTGCGTTCCAGCTCCTCACCGAAACCGATCAGCTTTCTGGCCGTCTCATGGAAGAACTTCGTCTTCTGCTCCGGATCTCCCATGTCATATTCCTTCTGCAGGATATCTATCTCAAAGAAGAAACTGCTCTTTGCTTCATTGATCCGCTTCTGGTATTCCTCCGCTCCCAGCGCCTTGATGAATTCATCGGGATCCTTATAAGGCTTCATATTGATTACTTTTATAGAAAGTCCAGTTTCCTTTAAGATCGGGATCGCCCGAAGCGCAGCCTGTGTTCCTGCCTGATCACTGTCAAAGGTCAACAAAACCTCATTGGTATAGCGCTTCAGCAGATTGGCATGGAAACCGGTAAATGCGGTTCCCAAGGCAGCCACTGCATTCGTAAAGCCCGCTTGGTGTAAAGCAATGACATCCATATAGCCCTCACAGATCAGGAAATAATTTTTTCTGGAGGCCTTCGCAAAATTCAGTCCGTAAAGGTTGCGGCTCTTCTCAAACACCCGCGTCTCAGGGGTATTTAGGTATTTCGGCACCTCAGGTCCGGTATTGCCCATGACCCTGCCACCAAACCCGATTACTCTGTGATTCGCGTCCATGATCGGGAACATGACTCTATCCCTGAATTTATCCCTACCGCCCAACCGTTCGTCAATCGTAACCAGACCGGTCTGGGCAAGAAATTCATCATCATAACCCTGTTTCTTCAGATAACGATAAAGATCATCACTGTAACGGTTGCTGTATCCTAATCCGAAATGTTTGATCGTATCCTCGGATAAGCCTCTTTTTACAAGATAATCATAGGCAGCTTGTCCCTCCTGATTTTTAAACTGATAATAGAAATAAGTTCCCGCCAGCTTATTAATCTCCAGGAGTCTGCCCTTTAAATCCGCCTGCCGCTTCTGCTCCTCGGAATATTCCTGCTCAGGAAGGGCGATTCCGGCGCGCTCCGCCAAAAACCGCAGCGCCTCCAGGAAGGAATAATTCTCATATTCCATGATAAAGGTAAACACATTACCTCCGACCCCGCAGCCAAAGCAGTGATACATCTGCTTTGAGGCACTGACGGAAAAGGAAGGTGTCTTCTCGTTATGAAATGGGCACAGGCCCATATGATTACTGCCTTTTTTCTGTAATCTTATGTAGGAGCCAATGACACTTACGATATCATTTCTGCTTCTGATTTCTTCAACCAGCTCGTCCGAATAAAACATATAGTGCACTCCTCCCGTCAAAGTTTGTTCTATGCTGATCACCATCAGCCACTAGTCTATCTCCTAGTATACACTCCAAGCTGATTACCATCAGCCACTAGTCTTCATCCTAATATACACTCCAAGCTGATGGGATCATCAGCTCCTTGAATTTGGTTACCGCATAGCGGTCCGTCATTCCGGCGATATAGTCGCAGACTGCCCGGTAGGCCGGTTCCTGTCTCTGTTCCATTCTCTGCAGGAATTCTTCCGGAAGCTTCTCAAGATTATTCATATAATAATCAAACAGCATCTCTAACAGCCGTTCCGCCTGCTCTTCCTGGCTTTTCGCTTTCTTATTCATATATACGCTTTCAAACATGAACTCCCGGAGGCTGTGCATTGCTGCCTCTATATCCGGAGACATGATAATATCATTCTTATCCCTGCTGTCGGTTACTATATCATGGATCAGGGTATCCAGTCTTTTTCCGAGGCTGTGCCCAATGATATCAGTAAATTCCTTTGGGATCTCTTCCTCATTGATGATCTGTCCTCGAATGGCGTCGTCAATATCGTGGTTGATATACGCAATCTTATCGCAAAGACGAACGATCTTCCCTTCCAGGGTAGAAGGTCTGCCCTCCGTCATATGGCTCTGGATGCCATCCCTGACTTCCTTGGCAAGATTTAATCCTTTACCGTGATTTTCCAATATCTCAACTACCCGAATACTCTGCATATGATGCTCAAAGCCTACCGGGCAGATGCGATTCAAAGCACGTTCTCCGGCGTGTCCGAACGGGGTATGTCCCAAATCATGGCCCAGCGCAATCGCCTCAGTCAGATCCTCATTCAGAAGCAATGCTTTTGCGATCGTCCTGGCAATCTGGGCTACCTCCAGGGTATGGGTGAGTCTGGTCCGATAATGATCTCCTTCCGGTGCCAGAAATACCTGTGTCTTGTGCTTGAGTCTTCGAAAGGATTTGGAATGCAGAATACGATCCCGGTCTCTTTGATAGATCGGTCGGATGTCACAAGGCTCTTCATAGCGGTCCCTGCCTAAGGATTGATCTGAAAACGCTGCATAAGGACTTAGAATTTCATGTTCTCTTTTCTCCAGCATTTGCCTGATATTTAAGCTCTGCTCCATAGCATTCCCTCCTTTTTCTGTCTCATAGGAAACTTATACTACTAATATTCTACAAGGACTACCTATTTCCTTTTTTATTTTAAAGAAAATATGAAAAAAGAATTGCGTCCCAAATCCGAAGACTTATGACGCAATCCGCTTTGTATGTTGAAGCTTTTTCCAAAAAGCTATTTATTTGCACTTATCCTTCATCGGACAGGAGGAACAGCCGCCGCAGCAGGATTTTCCCGCCTTCACATCCTTTGATTTTTTATAGATCACAAAACCGGTATATGCCAAAATGATAGCCACTATGATAATACCTGCCATAAGGTCCTCCTTTTCTATGCGTTTACGCATCCAAAAAAATGTACTCTAGATAAATAAGCTGCCGATCTGAAATATCAGGGTTGAAACAAGTAAGGCAACAGCCAGCTGGAAGAAGATCGTAAATACGGTCCATTTGGCGGAGCGCATCTCACGCTGGATTACTCCGATTGTCGCGGCACAGGGAACATATAATAAGCAGAACACCATCAGTGCATAAGCATTCAGCGCACCAAAACCATAATTTGCAAGGATTTGCGACATCCCTGCCATGCCCTCCGGTGATGTAATATTATTGATCTGGAACAATACACTGAAGCTGGAAACGACCACTTCCTTAGCTGCAATTCCTGAAATCAATGCTACTACGACCTGCCACATGCCAAGTCCTGCAGGCTTTAGGATTGGTGCTACGGCTCTGCCGATGATTGCACCAAAGCTGTCGGACATATTCTCTACCATACCACCCGGTCCGAAATTCAGGATGAACCAGATTACAACAGAGGCTGCAAATATGGTGGTTCCCGCTTTTGTCAGATATTCCTTCACTTTTTCCCATACATAGATGATGATCGTTCTGGCATTGGGTGCCTTATATTCCGGAAGCTCTATCAGCAGGGTGTTGCCGACATTCTTCTCTGATTTGCTGCTCATTGCCCAGGCCACCAGGATTGCTACGATGATTCCGATCAGATACATGGAATAAGCTACAAGCATTGCCATCTTTCCGAAAAACATCTGTGAGAATAACACGTATATCGGAAGCCTCGCACTACAGGACATGAATGGTGTGATCAGGATCGTCTTCCTGCGGTCCTTCATATTCTCAAGGGAACGGGATGCCATAATTGCCGGAACCGTACAGCCGAAGCCCAGAAGCATTGGAATAAACGCTCTTCCCGAAAGCCCAAGCTTCCCCATAATACCGTCCATGACATAAGCCACTCTTGACATATATCCGCTATCCTCCAGAAATGCGAGAGCTAGAAACAATATGAAAATATTCGGTAGAAAGGTCAGGATTCCGCCGACTCCGGCGATGATACCGTCTACAATCAGCGAGGTCACAAATGGGCCTGCATGAATGCTTTCTAACAGATAAAGCACTCCTGAAGAAAAGGCTCCGAGTACAACCTCAAATAATCCTTTGATCACATCGCCAATCTGGAAGGTGAAGAAGAATACCAGTGCCATAATCCCAAGAAAAACAGGTAGCCCAAGAAATCTATGGGTCAGAAGCCGGTCGATCTTATCCGTCGAAGCGGCTTTTTTCTGCTTATTTACCACAACCTCTTCAATGATTTCTTCTATAAAATCATATTTCTGATTGATGATCTCTCCCTCGTAGCTATGACTTACCACCTGTGAGAGGTCCAAGGGATATTTCGCGGTAACAGCCTGATCCATCTCCATCAGCTTTACGGCATGCCAGCGCAGATTGTCGATATCACCGTATTTATTTACGAGAAGCTCGCTGACTTCATCAATCTTATCCTCAACATAATCACTGTATACGATCGGATATTCACTGTGATGTTCATGCTTGTGCTTATGTCCATGTACCTGTTTATGTTCTTCTTTTATTTTATGTGTTCTTCGTTGATCATGCTCCCGATCCTTCTCTTCTCGCTCTTCATAGATATGGATTCGATGAAGTCCTTTCCCGTGATGATGCTCGAGATTGTGATCCAACTTTTTATTCCTATGATGGGAGACGGTATGCATCAGGATGTCCAAACCTGTCTTTTTTCTTGCCGAAACCGGAATAACCGGAATACCTAACATCTCCGGAAGCCTGTGCAGGTCAATCTCCATACCGCGCTCTTCTACGATGTCCATCATATTGAGGGCCAGTACGACGGGTTTACCGAGCTCTATGAGCTGCAAGGTAAGATAAAGATTTCGTTCCAGACTGGAGGCATCCACCACATTGACGATCACATCAACACCCGAATCCATAATGTACTCTCTGGTTAATCGCTCCTCCATGGTATAGGAGGTAAGGCTGTAGATACCGGGCAGATCCACCAGCTTAAAACGATGATCATGGTACTTGAAGGCACCTTCCTTCTTTTCAACAGTAACTCCCGGCCAGTTGGCAACTTTTAAATTTGCCCCGGTATATGCATTAAACAATGTCGTCTTTCCACAGTTCGGATTCCCGACAAATCCCACCTGTAATTCACCTTTCATCACGATGCCTCCTTCATATGTATCGTCTCTGCGATTCTTGCGCCGACAGCCAGTCTGCTGCCTCTGACCATAAGAATGACCGCACCACCATGATTGCGGTTCAAGACATTGATATGCGTTCCTACCGTAAGACCTAATGCCTCCAGTCTCCGCTTCGTCGCATTGTCAAGATCCAGGGATTTGACTGTATAAGTTTTGCCGATCTTAGCACTGTGTAAAGTCATAATGAACATCCTCTCGTTCTTCCTTATTCAGTAAATGGAAGTGTTATGTACTCTAATTGATAATAATTCTCATTTGCTATTACATTATATTCTCTCGTTACAGCTTTGTCAATCCCAAATAGACTAATTATTAACACAAAAAAAGCCTTAGGAATTATTTGAACTATCCTCTCGAGATATTCATTATCCTTTGGCTTTCCTATTCTTTCCTTATATAATAATGCTTCCATGTACTGAATTATGATATTAATTATGGAATTAAGCGTAGAACAACGACATTCCATATAAAGCTGATGATAGCAAGCTGAACAGACATCACACCGTACCCGCCCAGAATTCCTGAAATCAATCTTCTGCCATTGTTAGATTCCTTGATTTTCATTGCCTGAAGCAACCAATCCAACAGCATGAGCGATATTCCCGCCAATGCCGGCAAAAGACTGAACCCAAAGAGAAAATATACCGGAACAGCCAGCAGAAATCCAAACAGTACACCGGTACAGCGGGCACAGACAGGAAACTGATAGCCATGATAGAAGAAACTGCGGTCCGGTCTTTGATGACAGCCTGTCCTTTCCCCCAGTTCCATCAGTTTCATCCACAAATGATCCCTATGCTCCGCTTTTCTATTTTCTGAATCCATCCTTTATACCCGGAACTTCCTGCAACATTGACTGCATACCCAATACGCTTTTCTTGAAGTATACCCTTCTCCCATGCCGCATAAGCCGCATATCCAGCCGATCGGCCCAAGGATCAGAAATCCGCAGCAGCCCTTGAATAATCCATAGCCCTTCATTTTTGTCTCTGTCTCTTCTATAATATGGCAGTTCTCACTGCCGCATGACGGACACCGCATAGCATCCACCCCCATTCCTATGTTAAGAAGCATTCCCTTTTGAAAATACACACCCGCAGTAATCCTGACGATACAGCGAATATTCCTTGGAGAGCTCGATGGAGCGTTTGAAACCGTTCTTCTTCTTAAAGTCGGAGGGCAGATGTGCTACTCCGTACTCTTTTCCCAGCTCTTCTCCGATTTCATTCAGCTTTTTGGCATTCTTATGCGGACTGATGGACAAGGTTGTAGTAAAATATTCAAACCCACCCTCCTTAGCCAATCGAGCAGCCTCGGTCAGGCGCAAGCGATAGCATATGAAGCAGCGTTCGCCGCCTTCCTTCTCGCCTTCCAGCCCTTTGATCGCAGAATAATAAACCTCCGGCCGATATTCTCCTTGTAGGAAATGAACCTTGGACTTTAACGGCATTTCCTCAATCAGATGCTTTTGCTCCTCCACCCTTCTGGCATATTCCTCAGCAGGATAGATGTTTGGATTATAGTAGAATATCGTGATATCAAAAAACTCCGACAAATATTCCAAAACATAGCTGCTACAGGGTGCACAGCAGCTGTGAATCAGCAGCTTCGGGCGGTGCTTGGTCAAAGACAGCTTCTCTATGATTTGATCCAGTTCTTTCTGATAATTCATGATTTAAATCAGCTCCAGCTTCCGCAATACATTCTCAAATTTATCCTGATCGATCGGTTTACCGGCATATGCCGTACAGCCCAGATCGAAGGCCTTGGTCACATTCTTTCCTTCACTTAAGGCGGTTGTCATAATGATCTTTACCGCTGTATCCTCCGATATTAATCTATCCTTTTCAATATCTCTGATCTTTTGCAATGCCTGATAACCATCCATTCCCGGCATCATGATATCCAGGCAGATCAGATCATAGCCTTCATTCGAATCAAGTGCCATAGTGAAGGCTTCTACAGCTTCTGTACCGTCCACTGTAACATCACACTCACCGTACTTTGACAGGAACCTCAGCATAAATTTTCTACTGGCAAAATCATCCTCAGCAATCAGTACTCTCATTCGTCCGCTCCTTCCTGTAATTCAATCCGTACTTATTTCGCTACTCTCATAGAACAGGTTATATCCTATATTATATACCTATTTATGATAATTCTGAATTAATTCTTTCAACACTTCAATTAACCGATTCATCTCTTCGTCAGTACCGATTGATATTCTCAAATGATTATTGATCCGCGGTGCATCAAAAAAACGAACGTATATATTCTTACTTCTTAACTGATCAAAGATAACCTTAGCCGGGACAATCTCATGGGAAGCAAAGAGAAAATTCGCTCCTGATTCAGGGAAAGTAAACCCTAATTCCTTCAGGCGTTTCTCCGTTCTTCTTCTGGTCTCCAGGATTTTATTGATTCCCTCTTGAAAATATGCAACATCCTTAACTGCCTCAACTCCTGCAAGAATCGCTGTCTGGTTCATCGTATAGGAATTAATAGAGTATTTGACATCATTGAGCGCTTTAATCAAAGCAGCATTGCCCATGGCATAACCAATTCTCATGCCTGCCATGGATCTGGACTTGGAAAAGGTCTGAACCACTACCAGGTTGTCATATTTCCCAATGAGATCGATGGCAGAGGTTCCTCCAAAATCAATATACGCTTCATCGATAATGACAACTGATTCCTGATTCTTCTTTATGATTTCCTCAATCACTGAGATATCCTCACAGACAGAGGTAGGCGCATTCGGGTTAGCAATGACAACACCACCGTTCGCTTGAAAATAATCTTCTTTCACGATACGGAAATTATCATCGAGAGCCGGACGTTTAAATGGAATTCGATATAAATCGCACCATACCGGATAAAAGGAATAGGTGATATCCGGAAACAGCACAGGCTGTTCGGAGTTAAAAAAGGTCAGAAATGCGGTAGCCAGAACATCATCAGAGCCTACACCTACAAAGATCTGGTCCTTGTTCAAATGATAAAAATGAGCCAGCTCCTCAACTAGTAATCGGATGGTAGGATCGGGATACAGTCTTAAGATGTTGGTATCCAGTCCGTGGAGAACCCGTTCAACCCCCGGTGCCGGCGGATAGGGATTCTCATTGGTATTCAGCTTCACCATATCCTTTGTGTTCGGCTGTTCCCCCGGTACATATGGAATAACCGTACGAATATTTTTCTCCCATGGTCTCATAATTTATCCTTGCATCAAGGAATTCGCTTTGATGCATTTTCCTTTCTGACGTGTCTATATTATATTTAGCATCCATTTTTTCCATTATTAAGGGTTAAATCTTAATCTGCCTGCTTGCTTCGTGCCAAGTGACTCTGTAGGTTATCCTCTATATTCCTCTGCCAGCTTCTGAAACCTCGGCAGCGCACGTTCAATCATGGAATAATCCACGCAATATGCTATTCTGCAATAACCGGGACAGCCGAAGGAGGAGCCCGGAACGATCAGCAGGTTATGCTGCTTCGCTGCAGCTGAAAAGGCCTTGTCATCCGGTTCCATTGCCTTAACAAAAAGATAAAAAGCACCCTGGGGTTTTACACACTCATAACCGAAGGAGGTCAGATTATGATAAAGCAACTCTCTGTTCCGGTTATATAATTCCAGATCCACCTTGGCATCCAGGCACTTGGCAACTGCACGCTGGATCAGGGAAGGAGCGTTCACATAGCCCAGGATACGGTTGGCAACATTGGCTCCCTCAACCATATCGGTAAAGCAATCCACTTCCTTCGGAATGACCAGATATCCGATCCGCTCACCTGGAAGTGATAGGGATTTACTGAAGGAATAGCCTACGATTGTATTGTGATAATATTTGGTCAGGTAAGGAACCTCTACGCCGTCGTATGCCAGTTCCCGATATGGTTCATCGGATATCAGGTAGATTGAAGTACCGAATTCCTTCTGTTTCCTAACTAAAATATCCGCCAGCTCCTTGATAGTCTGCTCGGAGTACACGACGCCGGTCGGATTATTGGGGGTATTTACGATGACAGCTTTTGTCTTCGCGGTCAGCTTCTGCTCGAACTCTTTCAAATTCGGCTGAAAGTCCACTGTATTCGGCGTAACAGCCACCAGCATTCCGTCAAAATTGCTGACATAGTTGCGGTACTCTCCGAAAAAAGGAGCGAAGACCATGACCTCGTCACCGGGATTGAGAATTGTCTTTAGAATCACATTCAAGCCACCGGCGGCACCAACCGTCATGATGATATTCTCAGAATGAAATTCAGTTCCAAAGTTACGGTTGATGGAAGCAGCCACTGCTTCCCTGACATCCTCATAACCGGAATTATTCATGTAACCGTGGACCAGATTGGGGGCTTCTTCTTGAATGACTGAAAGAAGTGCTTCCTTAATCTCTGTCGGAGGCTCTACGCTGGGATTACCCAGACTGAAGTCAAAAACATTCTCAGCACCGTAAATGGCTGCCAGCTTCTTTCCCTCTTCAAACATCGCCCTGATTACCGAACTGTTCTTCACCAAACCATTCATTTTTTCCGATATCATCCTTACCCTCTTTTCCGGCCAGTAGCTTCCACCAAACTGTTACACGTATTCTGTGTATATTTACTACTAATACATTGTGTGGAAGAATACGCAGCTGTAGCAACGCTGATTGACATCCACAAAGTTAGGTAGAACACAAACACATGACATGCAACAGTGAAATGCGAAAAGGTACTTGGTCTCTGATAAAATTTGCTCTAAAGTATAGCATAGAATTGCGCAGTACGCAACACGCAAGTTATAAATATACATAATGGTATTATAAAATACCATTGCTGATCAAAACTGATTAATGATAAAGCAATTCTGACAATTCCTTGATATTTGACCCGGTATTCTCCGGGCAGTGGGCATCGGATGCTGTCAGGATACGTACTCCCTGTTCCTGAAAAATCTTAAGCATTCGGCTGTTCATCCCCAGTTCGCGATCTACTCCGTAATTCAAATGGAGTCCTCCGCTCTGTTCCGCATACATATCATAACGTCTCAGCAGACCGGCAATCTTCAAATAGGTATCCGATAGATCATAGGAGGGTTGATGGCCGAATACTTTGATACTGTCAGGATGCGCCACTCCGGTAAAGAGCCTGCTTGTGATCAGATGTTCCATCATCTCATAGTAACGTTTGTACAGGCCATCAATCTCCTGTCCCTTCCATAACTCCTTTTTATGGTCAAACCCAAATCCGTCTATCCAATGCACGGAGCCGGTTACAAAATCAAGCGTAATCCTATGCAGCAGCTCTTCTATGAAAGGCTCACTCTCCTCAAAATAGCATACTTCCATGCCAAACTTAAGCTTAACCGGGTAGGATTGTTGGCGGGCCATTTCAATAAAATCAATATATTCTCGTAGAGAACGGTTGCCGTTATGTCTATTGAACCATTCCCGCTGATATTCACTATATTGGCAGATCGAATGATACATCGGAGCAAACTCAGAAAATAAATGAGTATGCTCCAGAAGATAAATCTCCTCCAGGCCACGGTCTATGGCTGTCTGCACAAACTGCTCCAGCCATTCGATTGTATAAGGCCCACGTTCCAGATGGATATGACAATCTATCATAACAGCACTCTCCTTATCGAAGTTTTACTATTGATAAAACCTATTGGCAGATAAATTCCTTTTCCTTTACGATAAATCATGCTATTCTCGAGATCACTCATATACTATACCGTTATGTATCAGAAGCGGCCATAGTTTCCCTAGGCCGCTTCTTCCTGTTTTTATGTTCGTATATCGTTCTTGCGATCAGATCAGCGGAAACGGATCTCCAGATAGGACTTCACGATCTCCACGCATTTTTGAAAGCCCAGCTTGCTGCTGTTTAGACAGAGGTCATAGTGCTTCGCATTCTCCCATTCTCTTCCGGTATAATATTTATAATATTCCGCTCTATGTTTATCAATGGCAAGGATCTGTTTTTCCAGTTCCTTCTCCGGCTTTCCGGTCATGTCCTTCAAGGTATTGATACAATCCTCCAATGGAGCATGTACGAACAGCCGTACCACATTGGGGTGATCCTTCAGAATAAAATCTGCACACCGTCCGATGATGATACAGGTTTCTGTCTCTGCCAACTCCTTAATAATCTTAGCCTGGTAGTTGAACAGATTATCATTGGATACGAAATCATCACTATCCGGAGCAATTAATTCACCCTTATATACATTGCGTGCAATCTTAAACAGCAGACTCTTCTTCAGTTTCTCATCTGCCTTTGCAAAAAGCTCCTGATTGATACCGCTGTCGTCAGATGCGAATCTGAGAAGATCCCTGTCATAATAGGGGATTCCCAATTCTTCTGACAGCATCTTGCCTATCGTACGGCCACCGCTGCCATATCCTCTTGCAATCGTAATCACATACTTATCCATATGCAACACCTCCCGCTTTCCTTATAGATATATTGAACAGCTTTATATAACAGAACCCTATGCTTCACCCAGATATGCCTTCTTTACGGATTCATTATCCATCAGCTTCTTCGCATCATCCGTCAGAACAATCTTTCCTGTCTCCAATACGTAAGCACGGTCTGCAATCGATAATGCCTTCTTTGCATTCTGCTCTACCAGTAATACCGTGGTACCGCTCTTGCTGATGCTTTTGATAATGTCAAATATCTCTCCTACAAGAATTGGCGACAAGCCCATGGAGGGTTCATCCATCAGGATGATCTTCGGCTTTGACATCAACGCACGTCCCATGGCCAGCATCTGCTGTTCACCACCGCTTAAGGTTCCCGCCAGCTGATTCTTTCTTTCCATTAATCTTGGAAATCTTTTATACACATTCTCTAAGGATTCTTCAATCTCCGCTTTATCCTTCCGGGTAAATGCACCCATCAGAAGATTCTCATAAACCGTTAGCTGGGCAAATACATGTCTTCCCTCCGGTACATGAGCTATTCCCAGAGACACAATCTTATGAGCAGGTATTTTCTGAAGATCAGTACCTTCATAAATAACCTCGCCGCTTTTTGCCGCAATCAGTCCGGTGATGGTATGAAGAATTGTCGTCTTACCGGCACCGTTGGCACCAATCAGAGCAATTACCTCGCCTTCATTAACGGTAAAGGAAACGTCCTTGATTGCCTGAATTACTCCATAATACACCTGCAGATTTTTTATTTCCAGCATCTTTTTCGTTTCCTCCCTTATTCCCCAAGATAAGCCTTGATAACCTCAGGATTATTTAACACTTCTCCCGGGAGACCGTTGGCCAGCTCCATACCAAAATTCAAAACGAATATCTTCTCGCAGATACCTGCCACCAGCTTCATGTCATGCTCTATCAATAGTATCGTTACATCATACTGCTTGCGGACTAAGGTAATTGTCTTCATCAACTCATCCGTCTCGGAAGGATTCATGCCCGCTGCCGGCTCATCCAGTAATAATAACTTTGGATTGGTCGCCAGTGCTCTTGCAATCTCCAGCTTTCTCTGCTTACCGTAAGGCAGGTTAGCTGAAAGCAGGTGAGCCTCCTTATCCAGATCAAACACCTTCAGGATATCATAAGCCCGCTCGTTCATCTGCTTTTCGGTCTTAAAATAAGAGGGCAGACGCAGAATTCCAGCTGCGGTAGAATATTTATAATCATTATGAAGTCCGATCTTCACATTATCCAGCACCGTCATATTCTTAAAGAGTCGGATGTTCTGGAAGGTACGGGCTATCCCGGCTTTATTGATCCCGATCGTGCTGAGTCCGGTGATATTGACTTTGTCCAGTGTAATGATACCCGTATCCGGCTTATAAACTCCTGTTAATAGATTGAATATTGTAGTCTTTCCGGCACCGTTCGGTCCAATCAGACCGTAGAGTTCACCCTTTTCAATTGTTATGTTAAAGGAATCCACCGCACGTAGGCCACCAAAGGAGATGCCAAGATTTTTTACTGTTAACATAGCCATAGCCTTATGCCTCCTTCCTGTTCTTCTTCGTCAGAGAACCAAAGATGTCTCTGAACGAATGGGTCTTACGCCATTCGATGCAGGTCGGGTTCCAGTTGAAGATCATCATGACAATCAATACAATAGCATAGATCAGCATACGGAAATCCTGCATGAAACGCAGATATTCCGGCAGCAATGTAAGGATAACCGCAGCGATGATAGAACCGCGGATATTCCCGATACCGCCAAGTACGACAAATACCAGTATCATGATGGACATATTATAACCGAAGTTCTTCGGAGTTGCCACGAGGGTTGAAATATTATGGGAATACAGCACACCCGCAACACCTGCCATAGCAGCCGATAAGGTAAAGGCTAAAATCTTAAACTTCGTAATATCAATGCCGACAGATTCTGCCGCAATCCGGTTATCACGGATTGCCTGAATGGCACGACCGGGACGGGAATTGATCAGGTTGGTAATAATCATATAAATCGCGATTAGCAAAAGCATTGCAATGGTAAAGCTTGTATTGTTCGGTGTTCCGGTGATACCCTTAGCACCGTTTAGAATCACATCCCCACCTTCTGCCAGGTTTAAGGATACAGAATCCTTCATGGAAAAATGAAAACCGCTCTGATCGATCCCGATATATAATACATTAATAACATTCTTTATAATCTCACCAAATGCAAGTGTTACAATCGCCAGGTAGTCACCGCGCAGACGGAGCACAACGACTCCGATCAGCACGCCGAATAGTGCTGCAAAGACAGCTCCGATAATGATTGCAATCGTAAATCGAAGAAATGAGTTTGTAATAACATTCTCCGTACTTCTTGAGAAAAATGCACTTGTAAAAGCACCGATACACATAAACCCGGCATGTCCGAGACTGAGTTCCCCGAGGATACCTACGGTTAAATTCAGTGATATCGCCAGGATAGAATAATAGCAAAGCGGAACCAAAAGGCCCTGCATCAGGTTGGATAACACCCCTGCCGCGATTAGAATCTGACAGAGGATATAAACCAGAAGGATAACACCTATTGTAATTATATTGCTGCGGGTGGATTTATTCATTTGATTAAATGCTTTTATATTAGTCATACTTTCCACCTACACTTTCTCTTGCAGCTTCTTGCCCAGAATACCGGTCGGTTTAACAAGAAGTACAACGATTAATATCAGAAATACGATAGCATCTGCAAGCTGTGAAGAAATATAAGCACGACTGAGAATTTCGATGACACCAAGCAGGATACCGCCAATCATTGCTCCCGGAATAGAACCGATTCCGCCGAATACCGCAGCAACAAAGGCCTTGATGCCCGGCATGGAGCCGGAGGTAGACGTTAAGCTGGGATAAGAGGAAAACATCAGCATACTGGCAATCGCTGCCAGAGCAGACCCAATGGCAAAGGTAATCGCAATTGTCTTATTGACATTGACACCCATGAGCACAGCTGCTGCCTTATCTTCCGATACAGCAAGCATACTGCGGCCAGTCTTAGAATTTCTCACGAAAGCCGTTAATAAAATCATGATTACAAGACACAGAGGAATAGTTACCAGCGTCTCACCGGAAATTGTCAGATCTCCACCGGCTAACTTTAATGCAGGAACTTTAATTACTGATGTAAAAGATTTCGTATCTGCACCAAAGATCAATAATGCGATGTTCTGAAGCAGATAGCTGACACCGATGGCAGTAATCAGAACTGCCAGTGATGAGGCACTCCGAAGAGGTTTATATGCAACGCGCTCTATTGTAATTCCCAACAGAGTACAGAATATGATCGAGATTAAGACTGCCAGTATGGGGTTTAGTCCCATCGTACTCATGATTGTGAATATCACATATCCACCGACCATGATGACATCGCCATGGGCAAAATTCAGCATCTTTGCGATACCGTAAACCATGGTATAACCTAGTGCAATTATCGAATATACACTACCAAGGCTGATTCCTTTAATTAAATACGAGATAAAGCTCATAATTACCCCCGTCTGCATGTTTCATGCACTAATTTTAGTTCATTTGCTACTTTTTCTTTCCTATTTTACCATAGGCTGTACGGTTTTACAATAAGATGAACCGGCAGACCGGTCCATTTTACAGGTAAAAGAAATCGCATAGGCATACTCCTAAAGTCTGCTGTACAGTCTCTAATCAGTTCCTATGAATTAAATTACAGAGGGACAATAACACAGTCCCTCTGTATCTAATATTACTACCTAAATCATATCATAACCTAAACCGTGAAATATAACCCTATGCTTTTCGATCGGTTTTATTCATTCGGATGATCAGATTAATTTATAATGAAATTATTCAGCTGTTACGTAAGCACCGTTCTGGATTACAATAGCTCTGGGTGCTTTATTAACTTCACCTGTAGCAGCCCAGGTCATGCCTGCACCGGTCAAACCATCAACAGAAATCTGTGTCATAGCGCCCTTTAATGCTGCACCTAAATCAGCAATGCTCATATCCGGCTTAGCACCGCTCTTCTCAATGGCAGCTTTGATGATGTAAATTGCATCATAAGCATCAGCTGCGAACTGGTTAGGAGTATCACCGTATTTGTCCTTGTATGCCTTAACGAAATTTACAGTTGCATCATCTGTTGCATCTGCTGCGAAAGGAGTTAAGAGCATAACGCCTTCTGCCAGTTTTGTATCAAAATTTTCTACGGTAAGGATACCATCAAGTCCGTCACATCCGAAGAAGATGGGCTTGTAATCAAGTGCTGCTGCCTGTGTTAAGATCAAGGTAGCTTCTGTATAATAAATAGGTAAGAATACAAGTTCTGCACCTGCATCCTTTGCTTTCTGGATCTGTACAGAGAAATCGGCCTTGCTGTCAGCAGTAAATGCCTCTGCGGCTACGATTTCAAAGTTCTGGTTCTTAGCTTCTTCTGCAAATTTCTCATAAATACCTGAGGAGTAGATATCGGAGCTGTCATAGATAACAGCAACCTTAGTTGCAATACCCTTACCGCCTATGTACTGAGCGGATGCAATACCCTGGTTAGGATCAGTAAAGCATACCTGGAATACATTTCCCAGTGCCAGAACGTCTTTAGAGGAAGCGGAGGGAGTTAACTGGAACATGCCGTCTGCATTGGTCTTCTCAATTACAGATGCACATGCGCCGGAAGTTACGGTACCCATTAATATCTTCATACCGCCATCCTTTAATGTATTATAAGCATTGACAGCCTTCTCACCGTCAGCCTCATCATCCTGAAAGTCAAAGGAAAGCTGAGTACCGTTTACGCCGCCCGCCTTGTTGATCTCATCAACAGCCAGTTCTGCAGCATTCTTAACACTCTGTCCATAAACAGCAGCGCCGCCGGTTACAGGACCAATTCCACCAATATAGAACTTATCGTTCTTAGCTGAACCGCAAGCAGTTAAGCTTGCAACCGCCACGCTTGCAACTAAAAGCAGGCTTATTACTTTCTTCATCTTTTTCATAAATTACCTCCTATTAATTTGAGACCTTACGGCCCTTTAATACAATAAGGCGTCCAGCGATAACAGAGACAAGTGTCTGTCATGTACGAACACCTTTATTCTTGGTATCAATAATAACCTCAAAAAAACAATTTGTCAATATAATCTTTTAGCGCACTAAAGTCCAATTACATTAGTGCGCTAAAGTATTGTAAACCCTTATTTTTCAGGGTTTCTTCGATATTTTATGATAGCTCTCCGCCACACTTGTCACAAAATTCCAACCCCTCAAGTGTAATTCCACCACAATCGGGGCAAATGATCTTGGCCGGAAGAATTTCTCTCTCCACCACTTCATACTCTGCATCGGGATCTTCTTCGTCCTCTTCAGCCGAAGGATCTACCGGGTCCTCCGCCTTCTCATCCTCAAGCTCGGGATCCTCTTCCAAGTCCTTCGGATGATGCATTTCCTTCAAGGCTTCTTTCAGGCTTTCTTCTTTACTGTGAAGTAGTTTTTCGATAAAAGACATAAAATTTACCTCATTTCCGGGTTACTTTGGTACCTAATTTCCTGCTGCCAGAAGCTTCTGCTTGCCGACACCTCTCATCTCGATGACCGGTACGCCCTTCCCTTCAATATAATCCCTGGTAATGATTACTCTTCCGATATTCTCATCCTTCGGGATTTCATACATGATATCGAGCATGATATCCTCCAGAATAGCACGAAGTGCTCTGGCTCCGGTCTTCTTTTCCATTGCTTTTTCTGCAATTGCTTCCAATGCTTCGGGAGCAAACTGGAGATCTACCTCATCCATGGCCAGCAGCTTCTGATACTGCTTCAGTATCGCATTCTTCGGCTCCTTCAACACCTGAATCAGCATATCCTTGGTGAGACCCTCCAGGGAGAACATGATCGGGAGTCTTCCGAGGAATTCCGGAATCATCCCATATTCCCTCATATCATCCAGGTTCACCTTCTGCAGCAGATTGGGTTCCTCGTCGTATTTATCCTTTAAATCCGCCTGAAAGCCCATGGAGGACTGTTTATTCAGTCTGGCTTTGATAATCTTATCCAGATCAGGGAACGCACCACCACAGATGAACAGAATATTCTGGGTATTCACTGTGGTCAAAGGAACCATCGCATTCTTGGAGGATGCACCGACCGGTACCTCTACATTGCTTCCCTCCAGAAGCTTTAATAATCCCTGCTGCACAGATTCACCGCTGACATCACGGCTGTTCGTATTACGCTTCTTCGCAATCTTATCGATCTCATCGATAAATACGATACCACGCTCTGCCTTCTCGACGTCATTTCCTGCTGCCTGAAGCAGCTTTGAGATTACACTCTCTACATCATCCCCGATATAACCTGCTTCCGTAAGAGAGGTGGCATCAGTAATAGCCAGCGGAACATTCAATAGCTTTGCCAGAGTTTTTACCAGAAAGGTCTTACCGCTTCCGGTAGGACCGACCATCAGCATATTGGATTTCTCTATCTCAAGCTCAGGCTCTGTCTGATTGCCGATTCTCTTATAATGATTATATACCGCCACCGAGATTACTTTCTTGGCATGCTCCTGTCCTATGATGAACTCATCCAGTTTCGCCTTGATTACATGGGGCGACGGGATATTCTTCCTATCAAAAGCCTCCTGTGCCTGCTTCTCTTCTTCCGGTTTCTTCTTCTTCAGTTTCTGTGCATTGGGAATATCATTCGTAATTCCCGAGAGGTTCAGCATACTCGGATTAACTCCCATCATCTGCAGATACGGATTATCCGGCTTATTGATCGTATCAAAGGTCTTCTGCATACAATCCGAACAGATTGTAATCTGGTTCGGAATATGAATCATCTTTCCGGCTTTGCTTTCCGGACGTCTGCAAAGATAGCAGATCTCTTCATAATCTTCATGATCTTTATGGTCTTTATGATCCGTATGACTCTTATCCTTCTCTTCGTTCTCTTCCATATCCATAAGATCATCTATGTTCTTATCATCAAATAGGTTGTTATTGTTCATTTTATACCTCCGTTTTCTTGGATGCCGATTTTTCAGTTGATCAGCTGTTATATGGTGAATGCGCTGCATAAAACGGGGGACCCGCAGCAGCGGTCTGGTTTACGTAATGCTGTTATTCCCTTATTATAGCCCATCCCCGGCTGTCACACAATACTTCTTTCTTTAAGCTTTCATTAATATTCGATAAAAAATCCGGTAATTATTATAATAAGGAAGAAACAGGAAAGCGTAAGTAAGCCGGCTCCGATTGTGAATCAGGGCCGGCTTTCAGTTTATTGTCGTTATCCTTTACTCGTTTGTGTTATTTAAATTCGGGTTTTTACCAAGCGTTACTGTGATGGTATCCTCCTTATATTCTCCGGAGGTTTTACGCATGTAAGTAACCTTGACCTCTGTACCGACACGTTTGCTGGTCACATAATCCCTGAGCTGGGAGATGGCTGTAACTTCTATATTATCCACCTTGGTAATGATATCGTTCGGCAATAATCCGGCCTTTTGTGCCGCACCGTCTTCTGCTACTTCATTGATGAATACACCGATCGGCATATTATAGAACTTCGCAACATCCTCAGTTACATCAGTACCGCCAATTCCTAGATAGCCCTGATCCTTTTCTGCAAGGATTTCTCTGGTCATCAGTTCATTGATAATGGAGGTTGCTTTGGAAATAGGTATTGCATAACCGATACCCTCTACCTCGGTAGAAGCATATTTTACCGTATTGATACCGATTACCTCACCGTTGGCATTCAATAATGCACCGCCGCTGTTACCGGGGTTAATCGCTGCATCCGTCTGCAGCAGCACCATTGTCTTACTGCCGTTGTAGCCATCGGATACTTCTACTTTACGATCCTTGGCACTGATATATCCAACCGTGACAGACTGCCCGTATCCGAGTGCGTTACCGATGGCAACAGCAATCTCACCGACTTTCACCTGATCTGAATTGCCAAGCTTCGCAATTGCGATTTTATCCAGCGTTGTCTGCTTTATAGTAGACAGGTCAATGGAAATTACAGCGAGATCTGCTGTAGCATCCGTACCCTTAATCTGCGCATCCGCCTGTTCTCCGTCAATAAAGGTAACCTTTATTTTCTGAGCACCCTCTACCACATGATTATTGGTAGCGATTAAAAGCTCCTTCTCCGTCTTCTTTACGATGAAGCCGGAACCACTGCCTTCTACCTCCTGGCTGTATTGCTGTCCAAACCAGTCAGAGGTCTGAGTTAAGGTACAGTTGATGGCAACAATGGAAGGAATGGTCTTATCTACGATCCCGCTGATTTCAGAACGATCCTTCGTTGTAATGCTTCCCTGCGCGGTATACCCTATCTCGTATGCTGAATCAGCATTGGAAAGCTGACTGATTTCGCTGATCAGAGCAGGTGAATTGGGATCAATCACTCTGAAAACCTGCCCAACGCCTACAAAGACCAATGCTGCAATGAGTCCAAAGCTGACAGCCTTTCCGATAAACTTTATTACTTTACCGCCGGTGCCATTCCCCTTACTCCGTTTCGCGGAACTCTGAGAGGTCTGATAGACATTGCCTCCTCCGTATCCAAAGGGCTCTGTCCCCTGTTGATAATTCCCGTAAGGATTATTGTAACTATTGGAATATTGATGAGTAGGGCCTCCGTAATTCGGGGCATTATAATATTGGTTATTCTGATTGGAATACCCTGTATTCCCCTGAGGATTCTGATTGTTGCCGTTATTCGGCATCTGCTCTGCCCAGAAGCTGTATTCCGGCACTTTATTGTAGGGATTTTGTTCGTTCCCTTGTTGATTATTTGAATTATTATAATTGCTATCCTGATTCCGATTGTTATCAAATTCTGACATTAGAATTCTCCTTTCTACACTAATGTTTATTTCTGGTCATAATTAATGATTACTATGGCAAAAGGTCCAGCTGATCCTATCAGCTGGATTACTTACACAAGAAAGTATCTGGAAAGACGCCTTTCCGAGTACTTTCTTGTGCAAGTTTATCATGTCACCTATGGTGACATGACCTTTTGCCCCTTCAATCACTCTACAATAAAGTTTAACAGCACATTGTGTAAAGTTTGTGAATAAAATGCGAAATTATCTTTAAAAGTCAGGTTCTCGTAAAACAATCTTAAGAAAAATTTTGTTGTTGAAATCTAAACAATCATGTATTATAGTAGAGAAGTTAATCAAAGGTAACTGTGTTTATTCAGTCACATCAGTTTTATAGACCGATACATAGTGAATGCATATTATATAAAGTAGGTGTCGATATGATTAAAGATAATCAAAAAATGTTTAACAGAGTTCATATTCTTATGGACGCCTGTATTATCGTGATTGCTTACCTTCTTACTTATTATCTTCGATTTTACAGCCCTCTGACTTACCTTTCGCGGTTTCGGGTAGAGCCACGGACTTTCTATCCCCTCGGAGTTTATGCGCAGAGCCTTATTTTTTTGGTGCCTTTATACCTATTTATATATTATTTTGCTCATCTTTATACACCAAAACGAGGTAAGCGAAGATGGATCGAGATATT
>JAEZLY010000097.1 GCA_023414985.1 Bacillota bacterium
CCATCGGTGTGACGGGAACCAAGGGAAAAACCACCACGACCTATATGATGAAGTCAATCTTAGAGAATACCGGCAGAAAGGTTGGATTAATCGGCACGATTGAGACAATCATCGGAGACAGGGTGATTCCTGCAAGCAATACGACACCGGAATCCTATACCCTACAGGAGACCTTTGCAGATATGGTAAAGGAAGGCTTGGAATGTGTCGTAATGGAGGTGTCCTCCCAGGGTCTGAAGCTAAACCGTGTGGCAGGTTTTACCTTTGATTACGGTATCTTTACCAATCTGGGTGAGGATCACATCGGAGGAGCCGAGCATACAGATTTCAATGACTATCTGACCAGTAAGGCGAAGCTGTTTAAGCAGTGTAAGGTTGGATTAATTAATTTAGACGATGAGCATGCACAGGAGATTCTGGAAGGTCATACCTGTCAGGTAGAGACCTTCGGCTTTGATCCGAAGGCAGACATCAGGGCATTGAATATTAATCTGGTGCAAAGACCCGGTTTTCTCGGCATAGCTTATGATGTGGAGGGATTGATGAAGCTCTCTGTAGATATGAATATTCCCGGTAAGTTCAATGTGTCCAACTCCCTTTGTGCAATCGCACTTTGCAGACATTTCGGAGTAAGCAATGAAGAAATCCTGAAAGCGCTGTCCCATGTGAATGTAAGGGGCAGGGTAGAACTGGTGCCGGTTTCCGAAAAATTCAGTGTCATGCTCGATTATGCTCATAATGCCATGAGTCTGCAAAGTCTGCTGTCCACCCTGAAGGAGTACCAGCCGAAGCGTTTGGTCAGCTTATTCGGATGCGGCGGCAACCGTTCCAGAAGCAGACGATTTGAGATGGGTGAGGTATCCTCGAATATGGCTGACTTTACGATTGTTACCTCGGATAATCCGAGATTTGAGGAGCCTCAGGATATCTTAAATGATATTATCGTAGGAGTCGAGAAGGGACCGGGAAACTATATCGCAATCCTTGACCGGAAGGAAGCCATCCGCTATGCAATTGAGCATGCTGAAGAGGGAGATGTCATTGTCATCGCCGGCAAGGGACACGAGGATTATCAGGAAATCAAGGGTGTCAAGTATCATATGGATGACAGGGAGTTGATCAGAGAGGCGGCTGCCGAGGTAAAACATATTTAAAGACAACACGAAGGAGGCCATTATGTCTGATCAAAGCTATGCAGATATCATCATTGATATTTCCCATGAGAACCTGGACAAGACATATCAGTATGCCATTCCCGAGGAGTTAGTCGATCAGGCTGTCATCGGAGCGTTGGTTGTGGTACCCTTCGGAAAAGGCAATCGGCAAATCAATGGGTACATCGTCGAGCTTTCTACAGTACCAAAGCTTAATTCTGAGTTAATTAAGCCGATCTCCAGGGTCATGACAGAGGCCCCGGTGATTGAAAGCCATCTGATCTATCTGGCTTATTGGATGAAGGAAAACTTCGGCGGAACCATGAATGATTCCTTAAAGACTGTGATTCCGGTCAGAAAATCAGTGAAAATTAAAGAGCAAAAAAGCATACAGCTGGTATTGGGGGCGGAGGCCGCCAATCAGCTGTATTTTGAATACCAGAGAAAGAACAACAAGGCAAGACTTCGCCTTTTGGAGGCATTGTTAAAGGAACAGGTACTGGATTATGACACCGTCATCAACAGGCTGAATATCTCCCGGGCAACCTTACAGGGTATGGAGAAGCAGGGGATTACAAAGACGATATCGGAGCAGATCTACCGCAATCCGATTGATTTAAATACTGCTTCCGCAGACAGACCGGATGTACCAATCCTATTAAATGAAGAACAGCAGGCTGCGGTCAATGATTTTATTCGGGAGTATGACAGCGGGCTCCGTTCGGAGTATCTGCTGCACGGAATTACCGGAAGCGGTAAGACGGAAGTATATATGGAAATCATTGCGCATGTGATTTCAATGGGAAAGCAGGTCATCCTGCTGATTCCGGAGATCGCTCTGACCTATCAGACCGTACAGCGGTTTTATAAACGATTTGGTGACCGTATCTCCATTCTGAATTCCAGAATGTCTCAGGGAGAACGTTATGATCAAAGCGAACGGGCGCGAAACGGGGAGATTGATCTCATCATCGGACCCAGATCGGCTTTATTTACACCATTTCAAAAGCTCGGTCTGATTATTATTGATGAAGAGCATGAGAGCAGTTATAAGAGTGAGACAACCCCGAAATATCATACCGTATCAGTAGCGAGAAAACGGGCACAGTTAACGGATAGTGCGTTGTTTCTCGGCTCCGCGACTCCTTCGCTGGAAACCTACCTAAGAGCGCAGCAGGGCGAGGTCAGGCTGTATACCCTGACGAAACGTGCCAAGGAGGCAAAGCCTCCTAAAGCTTGGATTGTGGATCTTCGGGAGGAGCTGAAGAATAAGAATAAATCTATTTTTAGTGCCAAACTGCGGGAGCTGATGACGGACCGATTAGATAGGGGAGAACAGATTATGCTGTTCCTAAACCGCCGTGGGTATGCAGGCTTTATTTCCTGCCGCAGCTGCGGACATGTGATGAAATGTCCTCATTGTGATGTCTCTCTTACCTCTCATTACAACGGAAGAATGGTCTGTCATTACTGCGGTTATGAAGAACAACAGCCTAATCTTTGTCCCTCCTGCGGGTCCAGATACATTGCTGCGTTCGGGACGGGGACTCAGAAGGTAGAAGAATATGTGAAGAAGGAATTTTCGCAAGCCAGAGTCCTTCGAATGGATACGGATACAACAAAACAGAAGGGTGGGCATCAGGCAATCCTGGAAGCCTTTGCCGGACATCAGGCAGATATCCTGATCGGTACTCAGATGATTGTGAAAGGACATGATTTCCCGAAGGTTACCCTTGTCGGCATCATTGCAGCCGATTTATCTCTATATTCCGGAGATTTTCGCGCAGGAGAACGTACCTTTCAATTGCTTTGCCAGGCAGCAGGAAGGGCCGGAAGAGATGTTCTTCCCGGTGAGGTGGTAATCCAGACCTACCATCCGGAACACTACAGTATTACCGCTGCGGCAGAAGGGGAATATGCTGCGTTTTTTGAACAGGAGCTGGCGTACCGGAAGATGCTGGAGTATCCACCGGCCTCCCATATGCTTTTGGCACTCGTGACCTCCAAACAGGAG
The DNA here is from genome assembly GCA_023414985.1 of Bacillota bacterium. Classification (GTDB taxonomy): domain Bacteria; phylum Bacillota; class Clostridia; order Lachnospirales; family Lachnospiraceae; genus Mobilitalea. The sequence goes on from JAEZLY010000097.1 coordinate 3,169, forward strand.
GAACGTGCAGGAAAAGCAGCCGTACAGCTTGGTGAGGCACTGAAGTTGTATTATGAACAGAATCACCTTTCGGCTAAAACGATAGGTCCTGCACCGGCAAAGATTACAAAGCTCAACGATACCTACCGGTTTGTAATCTATGTAAAACATGACAGTTATGAAGAGCTGGTTGAAATTAAGAATTATCTGGAGGGATATTTTCAGTATTCCGAGCATTTTTCAGGCTGCAACCTACAATTTGACTTTGATCCGATGGGCGGTTATTGACAAGCTGAAGATAAAGTGTTGATTCCCGACGGACTGTTATGTATAATATGATAATGCGTAGGCGAGCAAACGTAAGCAAGCTTACGTCAGCAAGCAAATTTTTGCTTGCGACATGCGAACGGAGCAAGAGACCAGGAACGAGGTTCCTGGTATGATAATGCGTAGCATTCCTGAAGGTAAAGAGCGGTATCAGCCGTTGATAATAATAGAAAATGAAATAAAAATGTCTATCATAGAGAGGAAGAATACTATGGCAATAAGAAATATCAGACAGGTCGGAGATAAAGTACTGACAAAGGTCAGCAAGGAAATTAAATCAGCGGATCAAAAAATCCAGGAGCTGATCGGAGATATGTTTGATACAATGTACGAAGCCGGTGGGGTCGGACTTGCCGCTCCTCAGGTTGGTGTATTAAAGAGATTGGTGGTCATTGATGTATCCGAAGAAAGCAACGAGCCGATTACCCTGATCAATCCGGTTATTATTGAGACCGAGGGTGAACAGACCGGGGATGAGGGCTGTTTAAGCATACCCGGAAAAGTGGGCACTGTAACCCGACCGAATTACGTGAAAGTAAAAGCATATAATAAGGACATGGAAGAGTTTACGATGGAAGGAACAGGGTTACTCGCCAGGGCCTTCTGCCATGAGATTGATCATCTGGATGGGAAGCTTTATCCTGAGATGGTCGAAGGAGAGCTTCGTGACGTAATTGCTACCGAAGAGGTTCAATAGAACTGATCAAAGCAGCTGTGAGATAAGCTGTACAAGGAAAGGATGAACCGGATGAAGGTCTTGTTTATGGGTACACCGGATTATGCGGTGGCGACCCTGGATAAATTAATCAATTCCAGGCATGAGATAATCGGTGTTGTAACTCAGCCGGATAAACAAAAGGGAAGAGGACAGTCTGTCAGCTTTTCTCCTGTGAAAGAGCTGGCTCTGCAGCATCAGCTGCCTGTTTATCAACCCATTAAGGTAAAGGAACCGGAATTTTTAGATTTGGTTCGAGCGCTCACACCCGATGTCATCGTAGTGGCTGCATTCGGGCAGATTCTTCCCAAGGCACTTTTAGATATTCCGCCGCTTGGCTGTATCAATGTACACGGGTCATTACTTCCGAAATACCGCGGAGCAGCTCCGATTCAGTATTCCATCATTGACGGGGAAGAAGAAACCGGAATTACGATTATGTATATGGATGTGGGTATTGATACGGGAGATATGATCCTGCAGGCAAGCTTACCCATCACTCCGCAGGAGACAGGAGGCAGCCTGTTCGATAAGATGGCCGTTCTTGGTGCTGAACTGCTGCTGAAGGCGCTGGACAAAATCGAAGACGGTACTGCAGTCCGTATTCCGCAGGACAATGAGAAAGCAACTTATGTCAAGATGATTGACAAGGATATGGGTAGGCTTGATTTCACGCAGCCGGCCATCAGGCTGGAGCGCCTGATCCGAGGACTGAATCCCTGGCCAAGTGCATATACTATGCTGGATGGGAAGACACTGAAGCTCTGGCTGACGGATGCGGAACCTGACGATCTTCCGGGCTCCGCAATCAATAAGACTCCGGGAGAGATTATTGAGCTTCGCAAGGATTCCTTTGTCATTGCCACCGGAGAAGGTAATCTGGTAATCAGGGAAGTGCAGTTGGAAGGGAAGAAGAGAATGTCTACGGATGCATTTTTACGAGGCTATTCGCTTTCCACAGGTACAAGAT
>JAEZLY010000102.1 GCA_023414985.1 Bacillota bacterium
ATAGCACAGGAATTTATAAGGATATTGATTTCCACGTTAAAAAGGGAGAGATTGTTGGGTTTGCCGGCCTGGTAGGTGCGGGCAGAACGGAGGTCATGAGATCTGTTTTTGGTCTGGACCCGATTACCTCCGGTGAGATCAGGATCAATAGAGAAAAGGTTGTAATCAAAAGTGTATCGGACAGTATCAAAAATAAGATGGTAATGCTTTCCGAAGACAGAAGACGTTATGGTATTATCCCGATACGAAGTGTGATGGAGAATGCAAGTATTTCAAGTCTGGAAAAGATAATTTACGGCGGTTATGCCCATGAGAAAGAGGAACGTAAGCTTGTCGGCGAGTATTTTAAGAAAATGAATGTAAAAACCCCGACACTGGATACACCGATCCAATCCTTAAGCGGTGGGAATCAGCAGAAGGTGCTACTTGCCAAATGGATGCTCAGGGATCCGCAGATTCTTATTCTGGATGAACCTACCAGAGGAATTGATGTAGGAGCAAAATATGAAATCTATAAGCTGATGGTAGAGATGGCAAAACAGGATAGAGCGGTTATTATGGTTTCTTCCGAGCTGCCGGAGCTGATTGGTATGTGTGACCGTATCTACGTTATGAACCAGGGTAAGATCACCGGAGAATTGAACCGCAGCGAGTTCAGCCAGGAAGCCATCATGAAATTTGCCACAAGTACGAAATAGGAGGATAGGAAATGAGAGAGAAATTTAGAAATTCTTCTGCAAAAGAGAAGTATTCCATATTTATCGTTTTGTTTGTAATGATTTTTCTGTGTAGCTTTTTAAATAAAAACTTTTTGTCACCCGTAAATGTATCTAATATTATGAAGCAGCTGGCGGTTAGTACCATTCTGGCCTACGGTGAAATGCTCCTGATTGTCAGCGGTATGCTTGACTTATCCTCGGGTGCAGTGCTGGCTCTGTCGGGTGTGTTATCGGTTATCACTTATAAATCAACCGGATCCCTGATATTAGCAGTAGTCGTAGCAATTGTTGTTGCAGTGGTTTGTAATATCGTCAACGCAATTATGATCACAAATTTAAATGCACCGCCCTTCATCGCAACCTTGGTTATGCAGCAGGTGGCTCGTGGTGTGGCTCTATTGATCACAAACGGACAGAATATCTTACAGCTCAAGGGTTATACCGTGTTCGGACAGGGCAATATCGGACCGGTTCCGATTTCCATCATCATCACTGCGATAATTACGATTGTAATCTGGTATACCTTAAGGCACACCAGACTCGGCCGATCCTTATATGCTATCGGCGGTAATGAGGAAGCATCGATTGCAGCGGGTATTAAGGTTAAGAAAAATAAATATATCGTTTTTATCATAAACGGTGTGCTGGTAGGTATAGCAGGTATCCTCTTTATGTCCCGTGTCAATGCAGGCTTACCCAACGGTGCGATCGGATATGAGATGGAAGGCTTAACCGCAGCAATCGTTGGTGGTACGAGCTTCTCCGGAGGTGTCGGTACTACAATGGGAACTCTTGCCGGTGCATTCATCATTGGATGTCTGAATAATATCATGAACTTAATCGGTGTGGACTCCTATATCCAGCAGATCGTGAAGGCCGCAATTATTGCCCTCGCAGTTATCTGGGATATCAGATCTAAATCAAGAAAGACCAGAAAAGTCATCCTTGTGGAAGAGAAAAAAGCAGCCTAGTTATTTAGAGACAAGGACAAGCAAATAAAATTAATCATAATGAAAAGGAGAATGTATCATGACGAATAAGGCAGTATTTATGACAGGTTTAAATAAAATGGAGACCAGAGAGGTCGAGGTACCGAAGATTAAAGAGGATCAGGTATTAATCAAGCTTGAATACGTAGGAATATGCGGTTCCGATGTGCATTATCTGGAGCATGGCTCCATCGGTGATTTCGTTGTAAACGGTGATTTTATTCTGGGACATGAGTGTGCAGGTGAAATCGTTCAATTAGGAAGTAAGGTTACCGAATTAAGCATTGGTGATAAGGTAGCATTAGAGCCCGGCGCAACCTGTGGTCAGTGTGAATTCTGTAAGTCAGGTAAATACAATCTTTGTCCTGATGTAGAGTTTCTGGCAACACCTCCTTATCATGGCTGCCTCGAGAATTATATTGCATTCCCGGCAAATATGTGTTTTAAGCTGCCGGATAATATCACCACCAAGGAAGGCGCTTTGGTTGAGCCCCTGGCAGTAGGTATGCATGCGGCGGCTCAGGGTAACGTGAAGCTGGGCGACTCCGTTGTAATACTTGGCTCAGGCTGTATCGGACTTGTAACCTTACTGGCCTGCAAAGCCTATGGCGCTACGGATATCACAGTCGTTGACGTGATGCCGAAGAGACTGGAATATGCCATGAAATTGGGTGCAACCAGAGTAATCAATGCCAGAGAAGCTGACGCAGTAGCTAAGATGGATGAGATTACCCAGGGAAAAGGTGTGAATGTCGTAATTGAAACAGCCGGAAATAAGATGACAATCCAGCAGACTGCATACCTTGTAAAGCGTGGCGGAACCGTAGTACTGGTCGGTATGGCACCGGAGGACATCATTGAGTATAACTTTGCGAAAATCATGGCAAAGGAAGCACTGATTACTTCCGTATTCCGTTACAGAAATATTTATCCGAAGGCAATTAACGCGATTGCAAAGGGTATCATAGACGTATCCGGTATCGTGACACATGAATTCGACTTTGAGGATACAGCGAAAGCCTTCGATTTTGTAATCAACAATAAGAACGATGTGGTAAAGGCTGTCATTAAGATTAACTAAGAATAAGTCTTACAACATATCCTTTGACAATAACCACGGCCCTATACTCCCCCATATAGGATAAAGCAATTGAATCAGAAATCACGTTCCTTTTGGAGCGTTTTTTCTGATTCATAAAAGTTTTTATCTATGACAATATATGATAAAATAGGAAGTGTAATATTAAATCGTCCAAGATTGTATAGACTAAATAATACGTTATGGAAGAATGCTTTCGCTGAAACTTTACAAGTACCTGTAACCGGAATTGAACCAGATTGGAAGATTCGAAGGGAGGTAACCATGAAAAACCGGAAAAGAATAAAGAGCCTTTCTTTCCTGATCTATACCGTAATAATTGCAATTATGACCACAGGATGTGCCAAAACCACCCGGCTGTCTGATTCGGAGACAGAACTATTCGGAGGAAAGGTAAGCGCCTTCGGCAATGTGGAAGCCCCTTCAGCCTTTGACTGGAAACAAAATGAGGGTATGATCTTAAATTTTATTTGTGAGGATAATATTAACGCGAATATTCTGTCCAAGGAGGTTGAGAATTTCACTGCAGTGACCGGGATCAAGGTCAACATCAAAAGGATGGATTTCAATACTCTGGAAGAAAAAATAAATATGGAGTTTATCTCAAAAACGGCTCAGTATGATCTGATTTATGTCGATCCCTACAAGACATTAAATCGGTTCTACCGTGGGCTGGAAGATTTGAATACGTTCGAAAAGGATGATACTCTGCCACATATTGTAGGCGGACTGGACAGCTTTTCAAAGGAACAGCTGGAGGTTTGCTCCTACTTCGGCAACGAGGACAAGCTTTACTCCATTCCCTTTGATTCCACGACCATGATCCTATTCTACCGTAAGGATATTTTCGAGAAGTATAGGGAACAGATGAGACTGGATCTGGGCTACAATCCGGATCCGGGCAGCGGAACCTTTACATGGGATCAATACATCGGAGTATCGAAATGGATCGATGATCATGTGAATAAGGATGAGATTAAGTATGCAAGTCTGACCATGTCCGCCAGACATAATTCAATATACACGGCATTTTCAAGTGTGCTTGGTTCCTACGGAGGAAATTATTTTACGAACGAGAAGGTCAGTGACCTTGGTACCGATACCGGAGCCGTCCTCCAATCCAGAACCCCGGAATTTATGACGGCATTAAAAAAGTTCAAAGAGATCGTTGCACTCAACCCGGAAAATCCGCAGGGCTATACCTGGGATCAGGCTGCCAATGCCTTCATGGGGGGAAAGGTTGCCCTGATGATGAATTGGGATGAGAATATATCCGCTGTAGAAAATTCGGCTGTGGCAGGAAAGGTGGGGTATAGTCTGTTACCCAGTGGCTCAAAGCGAAGTGCGAACATTTACGGTGGCTCAGGTATCGGAATCAACAGCTATTCCAGTGACAAGAAGAAGCTGGCGGCCTGGATGTTTATCGTATGGGCAACCTCGCCTGAGGTTCAAATGAAGTCCTTTATGCGAAAGGAAGGCGGAACCCTTCCGACCAGAACTGCTCTGATTGAAAATATACAGAAAAATTATGCGAAGGAAATGCCGCAGGTGTCCGTCATGGTAGCATCACAGAAGAAAGAGAATGCATACTACCGGCCGAAGCTGGAAACCGGTTATGATTTCGAGGATGTGATGATTTCTAATTTATTTGATATGGTTCAGGAGGATCTCAGTGTCAGAACAGTATCCATGAATATAAAAAGTCAGTGGAGTGAACGGCGCTAGAGGATAAATTGATTTAGATTAGGTGGAGATAAAGCATGAAAAACGCCAGAGAGAATCATAGTTTTAGAAAGCAATTCATAAAAGCGACTACCTTCCTGATCCTTGTGTCCTTAATCATCTTTATGGTCATGTTCCAAAATTTCAGGGATACGCTCCGAACACAGTATGGAGAATCGGAAAAGCAGTCTGTAGTCGTAATCGGCAATAATATGGATTATATTCTGAACTCCGTGGAAAGTCTGTCCAATTCCATCATATCCAACGGGGAATTGATCGAATGCCTTAAGAACGGAGATAATGTTCAGCTGACGGATAAGCTGTACAGCTTCTATATCTCAAGCAATATAATTGAAGGCATTTATATGATTACTCCAAGCGGATATCATCAGGTTGGGGTTAAGCTTCAGGATGGCGTAAAGACATTTCCCAGATCCGAATTAAACAATACCTCCGGTGAGATTGTCTGGTTTCCTACCACCGAGAAGAAGGTGAAAATTCTGTCGGGAAATATGGTAAAAAAATATTTTTCCATGGGAAGAAAGGTAATTGATATATACTCTCTGGATGAACTGGGGTATATCAACATCGAAGTGGATGAAAGTGTCCTGGCAGGAGCCTTCAGTGATCTGATGGAGGAAAACAGCAGTATTCTTGTTTGTGATACCTCCGGCAATATCATAGCCAGCTCTGAGAATGATTTTACTCCGATCAGCAGTAGTAATTCCAGTTATTTTAGTAAAATGATCGAGGATAAAAAGGCGGACTATGTCAGCTTTAGGAAAGACGGGAAGAACTATGTAGCGATTTATTCCTCTTTTAACTACGGTAAATGGTATATTGTAAAAACAATACCGGAAGCGGTCTTATATGCGGATATTAACAGGCTGCAGCTATATACCATCTTGGGTGGGCTGATCTTCTTTGTCATCATGTTTTATGCAGCAATCATTTATACCAGGAAAATAACGAAGCCGATCGAGGTTATGATGCACCAGATGAAGAAGGTGGAAGCCGGGAATCTGGATGTCAGGGTGGAATCCAATGTATATAATGAGCTGGATGATCTGAGCGTCAGCTTTAATCAGATGGTGAATAAGGTCAGGACGCTGATGGATGACATTATTGCCGTTGAGCACAATAAGAATGAGCTAGAACTGGAGGTGCTGCATGCGCAGATCAATCCTCATTTTCTTTAT
>JAEZLY010000029.1 GCA_023414985.1 Bacillota bacterium
AGATTTGAACTTGCGACCTCTGCGTCCCTAACGCAGCGCTCTAGCCAAGCTGAGCCACGCCTCGATATCTGCTGTCTTTTGGACAGCAAAGTTATTATATTATGTCAGCATACTGTTTGTCAACAAAAAGATTTCATAATTTTCAAGAATATTTTCTCAATTATTATCGGAGCTAAAACCGCTGTCAGAACCGCCCATATCCATCGTATCGGTCCCTCCCATATCAATGCTGTCAGTTCCACCGATCTCCATAGAATCCGGGATACCGTTAAAATTCATATCACTCATATTGCTTTCCATCTGATCGGGAATGCCATTGAAATTCATATCATTGACATTGCTTTCAAACTGATCAGGAATACCATTTTGATTGATATCGCTGCCACTGGTCTCAAGATAATCTGGGATACCGTTTTGATTCAGATCCTGCATATTACCTTCAAGATAATCAGGGATCCCATTCAAGTTCAAATCACGGGTATCAGAAGGTGCTTGTTCGGGCTTTGTATCATTGTCTGTTTCCGAGGTATTCATATCTGTATCGTCGTCAACAGCACTGTTATTTAGTATATTGGCATAGCTTTGAATCGACTGACTGTTGTATAACTGCTGTTGTTGTGCCTGCTGTTGCTGTACCTGTTGATCATCGGAGTTTTCCTCCTTCGATTTCTTATTTTCTTTATAAAGGTATCTTAAAGCCAGCGCCACAACGATAATTACAAAATACATGAAATAATCCGCAAATTTCTCCACAGGGTTTGTCTCCTTCCAAAGGTTTATTGTAATCATTTCTTACCATTATATCCTAAGGCAGAAAGTATTTCAATCAGCCTTTATCTTTTTCGACTCTGTATCTCACGGATTTTCTCCAGCGTTGGCGGGTTCAGTGGTATCGGATAGTTCTCGCAGGCAGCTCCGGCTGTCGCACTGGCGAAACGGACCAGGTCATCATCCGACATCCCATGATCCAAGGCATAAATCGTTCCTGCCTTGAAGCTGTCCCCTGCTCCAAGGGTACTTACCACATGAATGGGATAAGGCCGAAAGAATTTCGGTTCCTGTCCCATGCGTCCGTACATAATCTCCTTCTCCCCGAAGGTAAATATAATCAGTCCGTCGGTATGATCCGTATACAGGCGAAATAGCTCTCCGTAATCCTGCCCCGGATAGGTCAACTCCAGATGCTCATGGGAGAGTACATTTACCGCACAGTACCTGTTCATGTCACTGTCAAAGGTGCAGTCAATCGTAGCATACTTCTTATGATATCTTCTGCAATATTCCACAATCTTATCTCCAAAGTAAGGATCTGCTCCTACCACCGTACAATTCTTCACTGCCTCCTCGTCCGGCTGCTCGTACCAGGGCTCCTTTAAGCTATACAGATACCCCCATCTTCCAAGCCCGGTACGTGTACCGTTGGCAATGATCATGTAATCCACTACTCCCTGAAAGCCTTTTTCATAATGCAGTTTACCGGTATCTGCAGATTTGCCTTTAAAATAATTGAGTATTACGTTGACGTTCTCATCTCCGAGATGGGTTCCGCCAAGGGTTACATTACATCCAAGTGAAACGAGTACAGCTGCTGCCGTACCTGTCTCTCCACCCAACAGATAATGCCTCTCTTTCAGCTCCACATTCGTGTCCGCCTTGGGATACTCCCCTTCCAGTAAAAAATGCTCTGTGGTCATGATCTGACCGTAAAGATAGATATAACCCATATTACTCCTCCTCATCTGCCCTCATCAGGCTCCCCTTTATGGCTACATTATATACCATGAATTTCCATTATTCCATGTAAATTATTATAATGAGGATGTGCATAGTAACATAGTATTTTTCTACGCAGTGCGCGTATAAAAAACCCCATGCGATTAAACATTGCATGGGGTTTTTAGGCCTATATTATATTGGCTGTTTGGGGTAATTGTATAATATCACCAAATCCAGAAATTGTAAAGTGAAGTTTTTGTGAACAGTATTTGTAAAGAGAAGGGCAGACTGATCTCTATTCCAGATCACAATCTATAATCGACATATTTAGACACATTATGCTATATTTGGCATAAATTAGTTATGTAAACTACTTGCAATGGAGTGATTAGCATGAGATGTTGCTTTTGCAATCGTCGTAGGCGTCGTAGACGTAGATGTTTTTAAGTAACACATTCATAGTGGTCTAGTAATACTAAAAGGCGCCTGAGTCTTAATCTCTAGCGCCTTTCATATGAGGTATATATGACCTTTTATTGATATTCTGTCGTATATCATTTTACTAATTTATATCAAAGGAAGAACAGCCACCAAAACGGAAATCTTTGGTCAAAATCATGTCTTCTATCATGTTCCTCTCTTCTTTCCATCTCATGCCTTCTGTCAAAATCCATTCTTCTGTTAAATTCATCTCTTATCTCAGATTCACGTCCTCTGTCAAATTCTCTCATTCCATTACCACCAGGAAAATTCCGAAAACCATCCATATATGCTCCTATAAAAAAACTAATATAGTTTTAATATATGTAATGCCGAGATTTATGTTTCTACCAACTTACATTATTCAGCTGTCATAGATTCGATGTAGGAGATTTAGTCAACCATTGGGCTCTATTTCATTAATTTCAACGCATATTTTATAGTTTATTAAAAAGAAAAGATTAACAAATATGTGATATCGCTACAGTTAATTATTTATGAAAATATTCCGATCATACATAATATCAGGTATTCTTAATTATAATTTAGGAGGTTTATTATGTGTTTATTTAGGTCAAAAGATGAAAAAGATGAGCTTAATAAAAAATTCAATGCACTAATAGATAGGTATAAGCTAAATGATATCGATTCCAGAGACCTAGATATCATTAATGGTATTTTTAATGAATTTGAAGCCTCACCACCAAATCTCTATATCGCTTCATACCTTAATGCACTCGTACAACAAAATTGGATTATAATCAGGAAGCTCGATGAAATATCCAATAAGCTTGATCAGTAGATGTACTATGATCTAGAAGATCTCCATAGTTTTATCATAATAGTCCCCAAATAGTCTTCAAGACATAGAAAAAGACACTCATCCGAGTGTCTTTTTCTTAAAGCTGTTGGGCAGACTTGAACTGCTGACCTCCTCATTACCAATGAGGTGCTCTACCAGCTGAGCTACAACAGCATATCAATAATGAACCGTAAAGCTTGTCAGATTACTTTGAGTACCTGATTTAATTTTGTCTTAATCCTGGTCAATGCATTGTCGATTGTCTTCGGTTCTTTCCCAAGAACTTCCGCAATCTGGATATACTTCAAATCCTGCATGTACAAGGCTAAAACCTGTTTTTCCAGGTCGCTCAGACGCCTTACAAGTTCATATTCTATCATACTGGTATTCTCTTTGTCAATAACTAATTCCTCAGGATTTGATACATATTTCTGGTGAATTATGTCAACTAATGATTCTTTGTCCTCTGCATCGCTGTTTTCTCCATATGCAGGGGCATAAAGGGAAATATAGGTATTCAATGGGATATTTTTCTTGCGATTCGATGCTTTGATTGCACTGTAGATCTGCCGGGATACACAAAGGTCGGCAAAATTAAAGAAGGAATTCTCCTTCTCGGGCTGGTAATCCCGAATTGCCTTATAGAGACCGATCATACCCTCCTGAATCAAATCGTCCTTGTCCCCGCCGATCAAGAACAACGCTTTCGCCTTGCTTCTTACCAGGTGTTTATATTTTTCCATCAGATAATCGATGGCAGGCTGATCTCCGTTCTGGATCCTGTCCACAATCTCTTCATCTGTCAGTGAGTCATACTTCGCAGCAGCGTTCATGATAAACCTCTTCCCATAGGATTTACTCTATTCCCCTTAGCTATACAACTACAATTAACTCGTTCTCTGCCTTACAATCTCATATGCCATGATTCCCATCGCTACAGAAGCATTGAGAGAATCTACCTGGCCAAACATCGGTATCTTCGCTGTGAAGTCGCATTTTTCCTTTACCAGTCTGCCTACTCCTTCTCCTTCACTGCCGATGACCAGACCGATGGGGCCCTTTAAGTTGACTCGGTACATCAGTTCACCGTCCATATCGGCACAGACGAACCAGAGACCCTTTTCCTTGAGCTCTTCAATTGTAGTGGAAAGGTTCGTCACCTTCGCCACCGGAAGGTAATTGATGGCTCCGGCAGAGGTCTTAGCAACGGTAGCCGTAAGTCCTACGGCACGGCGCTTCGGAATGATGACTCCGTGGGCTCCCGCCTGATGTGCAGTTCTGATAATCGCGCCTAAGTTATGGGGATCCTCAATGCTGTCAAGGAGTATGATAAAAGGTGCCTCATTCTTCTCTTCTGCTGCTTTCAGGATATCCTCTACCTCGGCATATTCGTATGCAGCCGCGTAAGCGATGACTCCTTGGTGCTTCTCCGTCGAGGACAGCTGATCGAGTCGCTCCTTCTTCACAAAAGTGATGATGGCATCCGTCTTCTTTGCTTCCCGTACGATTGATTTGATAGGGCCGTCCTGACAGCCATCCAACACGAACAGTCTGTCAATGGTTTTTCCCGCGCGGAACGCTTCCATTACCGCATTACGTCCCTCTATTGTAAATTCTTCATATCTCATCTAATATACCAGCCTTTCACCGTATCAATACGGTATCTCGTTGTATCTTACAGATGATACATCTCTTCGTAATATTTTTGATAGTCACCTTTGGTGACATGCTCCATCCAGTCAATATTCTTCAAATACCATTCGATGGTCAGTTTAATACCCTTAGCAAATGGTGTCTCGGGTTCCCAACCAAGCTCCGCCTTAATCTTGTCCGGGGCAATCGCATAACGGAAATCATGCCCCTTACGGTCCTCCACATAGGTAATCAGCTCCCTGCTGACATTCTTTCTCCTGATATCGTTCTCGGGGAGGATCTCAAGCAGTGTATCAATGATGGTTGTTACTATCTCGATGTTCTTCTTCTCGTTGTGACCGCCGATATTGTATACCTCACCGGCTCTGCCCTTCTCAGCTACCAGATCGATCGCCTTTGCATGATCCATGACATAAAGCCAATCCCGGACATTCTTACCCGTTCCGTAGACCGGCAGACTTTTTCCCGCAAGCGCATTATTGATCATCAGCGGAATCAGCTTCTCCGGGAACTGATAAGGCCCGTAATTATTACTGCATCTGGTAGTATTCGCAGGAAAATGAAAGGTATCCACATAAGATTTTACAATCAGGTCCGCAGAAGCCTTACTGGCCGAATAGGGGCTGTGTGGGTCAAGAGGTGTAGTCTCATAGAAATATCCCTCGTCTCCCTCCAGCGAGCCGTATACCTCATCCGTAGATACCTGAACATACTTCTTACCGGGCTGATAGCCCTCCAGCGTCTCCCAGGCAAGCTTTGCTGCATTGAGCAGGTTCAGTGTACCCAGAACATTGGTATTGACAAACACCTCCGGATTGCGGATGCTTCGATCCACATGGCTCTCCGCCGCAAAATGAATGACCCTGTCAATCTCATATTTTTCAAAAACATTAAGGACAGCCTCCTTATCCGTGATATCTACTTTAAGGAATTCGTAGTTCTCAAGCTGTTCAACAGATATTAAGTTCTCAAGATTGCCAGCATAAGTCAAGGCATCCAGATTAAGTACTCTGATATCCTTTTGATATTTCTCCAATAGATAAAGTATATAGTTGGATCCGATAAATCCGGCTCCTCCGGTTACAAGATAGGTTCTCATAGGTGCTCCTCATTTCTTCTATGCTAATTAGATTACCATTTATTTCATCAGGAAATTATCCCTCATATATTCATAAAATGCTTCCTTCCAGTCCTTCATATAATAATGATGGCGTTCCCGCAATGCCTTCTTATCAAGAATGGAGTACATAGGCCGCGGTGCAGGCGCCGAATATTCACTGGAGGAGATTGCTTCTACCTCAATATCTATGCCCGCTGCGTCGAAGATGCTCCGAGCAAATTCATACCAGTTCGTACTTCCTTCACAGGTCGCATGATAGATGCCATAGCTCTCCGTCTCCATCAGGAAGAGAATTGCTCTTGCAAGCTCCAATGCGCTGGTAGGTGTCCCATATTGATCCGATACGACACGGATTTTATTACCGTTCTGTGCTAACCGCAACATCGTCTTTACAAAGTTCTTGCCGTCTCCATAGACCCAGGCGGTTCGCAGAATAAAATATCTGGAACAGTTCTTTTGCACCAGTTCATCCCCTGCCTGTTTCGTCCTGCCATAGGCGCTGGCCGGATTGGTCGGAGATTCCTCCGTATATGGACTGGAAGCTCGTCCATCGAATACATAATCCGTAGATACATGAATCAGCTTAGCATTGATCTTTTCTGCAGCAGAAGCCAGATACCCTGCCCCTAGTGCATTGATCCGATATGCCTTATCCTCTTCGGTCTCACAAAGATCGACTGCGGTAAAAGCCGCGCAGTTAATAATGATATCCGGGGCCATATCTTCTACATAGGCTTTTACTGCTCCTTCGTCCGTGATATCCAGAGCAAGAACTGCTCCGTCCTCACCCGAGATTGCATCGGTACGTAACAATTCATACTCCTGCTTGTCCTTTAGTAACCGATATAGTGCCAACCCGAGCTGCCCTAAAGCACCGGTAATCATAATCCTCTTCATTAAGCCTTATCCTTCCTTCCAGGCAAATACTCATGGCTTTGCCAAATTCTACCCTTGCCCACTAATCCAACTATAGTATAATCAATCCGATTTCAAATATCAATCCTTTTTCAGACCTGTAGCAACAACCTATAACATAGAGGCTGCTGCAAAATGAAAAACAGAATTCAGGAAAGGATGTCCGCCGACCTGTGTGTGAGGGGTGCCTGCTATCCTTCCCTGAAAATCGAATAGGATTGCAGTGTCAACGGACTCTGCAATCCTGGTGATTACGTATTTTAGAGTATGTCAGCTGAGCATTCCTCCAACCATACCGCTCATACCGCAGACAATCAGTGCTGTAAGCAAATTACCCAAAGGCATCGGCTCTGCGCGATTCATCAGAAGTGACACCAACATCAGTATGACAAAGTAGAATACTCCCATCACAAGGCCCCAGACGAATTTCTTCTGTTCCGCCTTCTTTCCTACTAGAAAGCCTCCGATCAAATTAGATATTATGTAAGCTGCAATGATTCCTGCGCTGATTCCTGCGCCCGGCAGATTAACCTTCAGCATCAGGAAGGAAAGCAGCAATAGAATAAATGCAGTTATGATATAGGAGAAAAGTAATCCTGTCAGTACGGCGAACAATTTGGTATTTTGACGGGTGATCTTATCCATGGGACACCTCCAGGTCATTGATATTAGATATATATTATCCATGCCTGCGATTTATGCCAAATCATAAGACAAAGTCCTACTGCTGTACCAACAATCCGTCCTCCGTATAATTGCAGCCGGCATTCCACAACAACCATTCGTCATAACCGGCGTCATAGACTCCGCTGATCTGCTCTCGGATCTGTTTTTTTCCGTATTTCTGATAGTGTTTAATCCAGGAAGCAGTAAAATCCTGCAGCCAGGGACGTACGACAGCCTTATGTTCCTCCTCCGGTATCGAGGATAGCTTTTCCTTTGAAGCCGTCAGTGATTTACGGATAATCTCCTGAGGTTGAAGATCCGGATATTGTACCCCGTAATTACCCTCACCGAAATGGGAAGGGTAAATCATAGGGCAGATATAATCCAGATGCCTTGCCATATCCGCATAATTCTGACCAACCCGTGCCGCATCAATCTTACTATTGATGATTGTGCCATAGACATCGGCAGCTACAAACACACCCAGAGGCTTCAGATGGTCGTAGGCGTAAGCAGTAAACTCCGTGATAATTTCTTCCTTCGTCTTCTTCTTTGCTTCCGGGCCGAAATCAGCATGATCAATACCTGCGCCGGTTGAAAAGCGGATATAATCAAATTGGATTTCATCAAAGCCAATCTCTGCAGCCTTGGAAGCAACTTCAACCAGGTACTTCCATACCTCTTTATTATAGGGATTCACCCAGCTGTCCCCGTTATTATCTTTATAAATTGTACCGTCCTGATTCCTGATGGCAAGCTCGGGACGCATCTTGGCAAGATAGGGATCCTTAAAGGCTACGATACGGGCAATCACGTAAATTTTCTTATCCTTCAGGGAGGAAACCAGCTGCCCCATATCCTTTACTGTATTCGTGACCGCATCAATCTCCTTTGCTTTAGGACTGTCCATGGCAAAGGTGATCTTTCCGCAATCGTCCTTGACGTCTATTACCATTGCATTGATCTCAGTCGCATCTGCCATCTCGATCAGGGAAGTCATTCTGCCCGAGCCTGCTGTGGAAGATGTCACATAGATGCCTTTCACCTTAATTGCCGAAGAGGTTGCAGCCTGTACCGGTACCACAGTCGGAATCGGGGTAGGCGTAGGAGTCGGTGTCGGCTTTGGTGTAGGGGTCGGAGTAGCTGTAGGCTTCGGAGTAGGTATGCTTGTCGGAGAAGGTTGATTTTTCTTTTCCACCGCAAAGGAGACCTGATGATTATTATGAAAATAATCCTTTGCAATATAGATGGCAATTCCTGCAAGACCGATTGCCAAAACCACCGCCAGTACAATCAGATACCGGTTCATCTTCTTTTTACCGCGGTTTTTAATAGAACTATCATAGTTAATATACATATCTTTCTTTCTGCTCATCTTATACCCTGCTTTTCTTATGCTGTTATGCCTGTAAGTTATCTTTCCGTAAATTCCTGTTATCTTATGTAAAGAGTTTTTCTCCGCTCGTTACACTCTTTTCAGCTGGTTCTGGATCTTATTGAAGACCGTAATGATATCCGGATCGTATACGCTCCCGGCAGCCTCGTTAATCCTTTCCATCGCTGCTTCATGAGGAATCGTACTCCCGCTGTATTTAATACATACCAAAGAATCATAGGTCTCAGTAACCGCGACTATTCTGGCACATAGAGGGATATCCTTCCCTTTCAGTCCGACCGGATACCCGCTGCCGTCCCAGTTCTCATGATGATACTTGGCGATATCTATAGCCATACGGATGAACTCGTTGTTTCCACCCATATCATAGACCTCTTCGAGGGCATCCGCTCCGATCCACGTATGTTTTCTGATTTGTGCTTGTTCCTCTTCAGTATATTCTTCTTTAAACAGCAGCCCTTCCTCTAGTCCGATATTACCGATGTCATGCAGTAATGCCGCGACCTCGATCACATCGATAAAGCTATTGGTTATCTGCTCCTGAAACTTCGGGGAAAGCTGAAGGCTGATGGCCAGAATACGACTGTTATCACCGACCCTCTTCATATGCGCAGCCCGGAGAGGATTATTAATGGTATGAAGCTTGGCCATCGCTTCCACTACCTGCTTCTGTCCGTTGTAAATTTTACGGATCTGATCATTAATGATCTTATACAGCTTCTTATTATATACTTCCAGCTCCTGCTGCATTTTATACATCTTCAGATGCGTGTTAATCCGCATCGTAACCTCTTCCACCTCAAAGGGCTTCGCTATGTAATCAACTGCCCCCAGCTGGAATCCTTTAATCTTATCTTTGGTCGAATTCAGAGCAGTGATGAAAATGACGGGGATATCCCGGGTAGCTGCATTCTTCTTTAGCAAGGAACAGAAGTCAAAGCCATCCATGTCAGGCATCGATATATCCAGCAGTATAAGTTTGGGTGCCAGGACTTCTATAGCATTCCAGGCTTGTCTCGCATTTGTCACCGGCCTGGGCAGGTACCCTGCCTTACGGATCATTTCAGTCAGAACCGTGAGATTAGCATTGACATCATCAACTATTAAGATATTCGGTGGAGAATAAGTTATATTATCCATGAGATCACCTTTCACCTATCAATGCCTCCAATTCATTAATCATAGCGACAGACGCATCATACTTCTCTTTTCTTACTGCAAGAAGCAGGCGAAATACAAGCTTTGCAATCTCGCTCTGTTCCGCAGGCATCTGTTTCTTCATATAATAAGCCAATTCTTCTGCCTTATCCCAGCTCTCCATCTCGATACAGATTGACAACTTCTCAAGTACCGGTGATAGCTTCTTCAGAATTTCTTCCTCGGATTGTCTTTCTTTCGCTTCTTCCGGTTTATGCATTTTCACTTCTCCAAAAGGCATGTCCGCCCAGGTTAATTCCTCAGACTTCATCACTAAGGTAAGCTTCTCGTCCACACCATCATACTCGGAGGGTAAACTGCCTCTGTTCTCTTGAATGCCTGTCTCATCTGTTTCTGCCGGTATCGCAAGGCGCACCGAAAAAGAAAAGGTACTTCCTTTCCCCTTCTCGCTTTCCATCCCTATGGTGCCTCCCATTGCTTCTACAAGCTTCTTACTGATTGCAAGCCCTAATCCGGTGCCGCCGAATCTCCTGGTAATGGACCCGTCTACCTGCGTAAAGCTCTGAAACAGCTTATCCTTATCTTCATTACTGATTCCGATTCCGGTGTCAATTACCATAAAGAACAGCTCCACGCTGTTGACCGTTTTCGAGAGCATTACTACTTCTATGGCTATCTGCCCTATGACTGTAAATTTTACTGCATTTGACAGGAGATTGTTCATGATCTGGGTTAATCTAAGCTCATCCCCAATGACTTTTTCCGGAATATCATCCGATATGTAAACAAGTAGTTTTAGCCCTTTATCATTAATTCTCGGTCTGTTAGACTCAATGATCGCATTCATGCACTCTCTTAGGTTGAATTCCCGCTGTTCCAGTGACATCTTCTCATTGGTTATCTTTGCATAATCAAGAAGATCATTGATCATAGCATTCATGTTGGTACAGCAGCGCTTGATCAAACGGACGATCTCCGCCTGCTCCGGGCTCAGCTCCATATCCAGTAAGTTATCACTAAGTCCCATAATTCCATTGACCGGAGTCCGGAGTTCATGCGTGATATTTGCAGTAATCTCGCTCCGATTCCGATTCAGCAGGTCAATCTCACTTTGAAGCTGCTCAATTTTCCTGTTGGCTTCTCTGATATTCTCAGTACTGACTGCCAGACACAGACCATAGTTATTCTTTTTCCTTTTTTGAAATATGATATACAGTTCCACCGGAAAGCAGGTATGGTTCTGTCGATAGGCAAATGTCTCCAAAGGCTTATCTATATCATGCTCCGGTACGATAGGCTTATTATCCTTAATATGAAATACATTCCGAAATATCTCCTGAATGGTATGCTCGTAAATTTCCATACCATACCCCAATTCCTGTAAAGCCTTATTATTACAGAAGGTGATCTTCCCGGTTTTATCAAAGAAGATTTTCATCTCCTTGGTCTTCTCTGTCATCATCCTGTGCATGACTTCGTGCTTACGGGATAATAAGAACAGCATCTGGATTCCTCTTTTCAGTATACAGCATAAATAGTCCTTCAATTGAAAGGCCGATCCCTATATAAAACATAAGTATATCATATTTATTCTTTAATAATTTGTCAATTTATATTTATATTTACTAAAATATGCTAATTAATAATCCTTTTTGTTATTGACATCATTATTTTTCTGGATATATAATATTTTTAGAAAAATATACACAAATCGTATAGTTTATCAGGAGGAAAGCCAAATGAACTTTAATCAACGTCTCAAACAATTAAGGCTGAAGAATAAGCTCACACAGGGAGAATTGGCTGATATTCTTGGTCTGAAACCTACCGCTATATCAAATTACGAATCAGAGAGAAACGAGCCCTCTTTTGATAAATTAATTGCCTTATCAAAATATTTCGACGTGTCCTGTGACTATCTGTTAGGTGTTACCGATTCTTATCTACCGGTCGGAGGCGAAGTCCTGGATAAGGATATCGTGGAATTATTTGATTTGTACCAACAATTACACTCAGATAGTGTGACCGAACTTAAAAATTATGCCAAATATCTGATTTATAAGCAGTCTCTTTAAGAAGGTAAATTTTATCGATTGAAATTTTCTAAGCTAATACGGAATTTCTTATGAAAGAAAAGCTCCTCCCTACCAGGTTTCTTCCGGATAGGGGGAGCTTTTATCTGTTCCTTCTTAAGCTATCGATCTTATGCATTCGCTCCGCAGCATTTCTTATACTTCTTTCCGCTTCCACAGGGACAGGGATCATTTCTGCCTACCTTCTTATCCTTTACAACGGTAGAGGAATTCTTCTGCTCACGATACAGTTCCTTTCTACGCTCAGGAGTGAGAAGTGCATCCCATTCCTCCAGTTCATAAAGCCATTCTGCTTTCGCTGCCACCATATTATAATATAGTTTCTCTTTATCGAAGGCTAAGCTGACCTTCGTCTCTTCTTCCATCTCTTCAATCGGGTTCGGGGCAACAAGGCTGTCGTTAATTCCATCCAGAAATCCTACGAAATATTTTAACTCCGTATCAAATTCCTTTGCCAGGGAAGCAACACTTCCTTCCCATACTTTATCTGCAATTGCAAGCAGCTTCTGATAGATTTCCTTCTCAATGTTGAAATAGTTTGCCCAGAACAACTGGCCGGAGCGATCATTCATGTCGTTAGCATAGGCATAATCTCTCCACTCTTGTAATAAGCTCATGGTTTTCATCCTTCCTGGTAAATATCTTTGTTTCAGGTGACCTCCGCATCTATTCTGCAGGATACCTAAGAATAAGCCCGGCAATGCCGAGCTTCTGTGATAGCATAAGGCGTCTGCAGCTGCAGGCACCGTTGTCTTATCTCTGTATTTTTGATTATATCATGGAATTCTTGGAATTACTATGAAGAAATTTTTTTATTTTATGTATAAAGCTTCGTAAACTGTATCATAATAATGATATCCTGATAAGGAACAAAGTTCCACAGAGGGATGTAAATGCGTATGCTCTTTCATAATTGGACTCCCCCTCCAATTATGATCACCAAAGAGAAGTTAAATACTTATCCTCCCCTTTTTAGCAGCAACCCACTACAAAGGCGTAGTGGGTTGTTTGCTGTGTATATAGTGGGTTGTTTGGCCCGATCACAAT
>JAEZLY010000036.1 GCA_023414985.1 Bacillota bacterium
TGTTTTCGTATCGCTTAACAACGTTAAGTTGACCATAGATACCTCTTAGTATATTTTACTAGACAGGCTTTTGATTTACAATAGTTTTATGTAAATATTAACAAACTTTCTTCTTTTTCACTTTAAACCGTTGCGCTTTAAAGTAATAGAGTATTGACACTGCTAAAAACATGGGGTATAATGACAAAACAATAAAGTCAGAAATACATATTTCAGTTAAAGTATGGGATTGTAATATATGTTTATACATAATAAACATTGATTAATAAAAATATTGATAGGACACAGGAAAGGACGTAAATTATTATGATTATCGTAATGAAGCCTAAGGCAAAGCCGGAGTCGATAGAAAGAATTAAGAATATCATTGAGTCCAAGGGGCTCGACGCACATATCTCCGCAGGTAGGGAGGTCACCATCATCGGCGTGGTCGGTGACAAATCAAAGCTGCAGGATCAGAACCTGGAGATTTTTGAGGATGTGGATAAGATCGTTGCCGTAACCGAAAGCTATAAGCTGGCCAACCGTAAATTTCATCCGGAGCCCTCGAAGGTTAAGGTAGGAAATGTGGTAATCGGCGGTGATACCCTTGTGATTATGTCTGGTCCCTGCGCCGTAGAGAGCCAGGAACAGTTGATGGCTACTGCTCATGCGATTAAAAAAGCAGGCGCACAGATCCTTCGCGGCGGTGCTTACAAGCCGAGAACCTCACCCTATGCTTTCCAGGGACTCGAGGAAGAAGGTCTTCGCTATATGAAGGAAGCCAGAGACGAGACTGGACTTCCTGTGATCTGCGAGGTTACCAGCTTAAATGCGATTGAAGCCGCTGTAAAATATGTGGATATGCTGCAGATCGGTGCGAGAAATATGCAGAACTTTTACCTGCTGAAGGAAGCCGGTAAGTCCGGTCTTCCGGTCCTATTAAAGCGTGGACTTTCCGCAACCATCGATGAATGGCTCAATGCTTCCGAATATATTATTGCAGAGGGTAATCCGAACGTTGTCCTTTGTGAACGCGGTATCCGTACCTTCGAGACCGCCACCCGTAATACACTGGATATCAGCGCCGTCCCTGTCATCAAGGAGAAGAGTCATCTCCCGATTATTGTTGATCCAAGCCATGCCACCGGTGTCAGAGCCTATGTGAAGCCGCTCTCCATGAGCGCAGTAGCCGTAGGTGCAGATGGTCTGATGATTGAGACCCATCCCAATCCTTCCTGTGCTTTATCCGATGGCCCTCAGTCTCTGACCTTTGAGCAATTTGAAAGACTGACCAGTGATTTAAGACCGCTTGCAGCATTGATGGGAAAGAAATTCTAACCTGGCAGTATACCCTGTGACATGACGACAGGGATAATAAAAATGATTAATCATAGGTTTATTCCTATAGAACATTGGAGGATATCATGAACGGATCGGAAAGTGATTTTGGCAACGACTTTAAGATTGGATTTATTGGATTTGGTTTAATCGGAGGTTCTATTGCAAGGGCATTGAAGAAGATTAACCCCGATTATTCCCTGATTGCTTATGATTATCATAAGGATCATCCCAGCACCGACCTACAAGCCGCACTTTCTGACCGGGTATTGAATCAGGTTACCTCTTCCTTAGAGGAAGGATTTCCTGAATGTGACCTGATCTTTCTGTGTGCACCGGTATTATCCAATATTGAATACATAAAGCAGCTGAAGCTGCTTCTCAAGCCAACCTGCATCCTGACGGATGTCGGAAGCGTTAAAGGTAATATCCATACTGCAGTCAAAGCTTTGGGGCTGGAGGCTCAATTTATCGGAGGACACCCGATGACAGGCTCCGAGAAGACCGGTTACCTGAATTCCTATGCCCTGCTATTGGAAAATGCCTATTACATCCTGACTCCAGCGGAGAAAACCCCGGAGTGGATGACAAAGACACTCTACAGTCTGGTAGAAAAGATGGGATCTATTCCAATCCTTCTGGAGGCGGGGGAGCATGACAGAATTACAGCTGCCATCAGCCATGTTCCTCATATCATCGCTGCACAGCTGGTCAATCTGGTCCGCACATCGGATGATGAGGCAGAGAAGATGCGTTTTCTTGCTGCCGGTGGCTTTAAGGATATCACGAGAATTGCTTCCTCCTCACCTGTCATGTGGCAGAACATTTGCCTGACCAATGCTTCTGATATTAAAGTAATGCTGGATGAGTATATTCACTCCCTGCAGGTAGCCTCGAAAGCTTTGGTGGAAGGTAACGGAGATTTTCTATATCAGATGTTTGATACTGCCGGGGAATACCGCAGCTCCATCCCGAACAAATCCATCGGACTGATGCGGAAGCTTTTTGAAGTTTACCTTGATATCAGAGACGAGGCCGGAGCAATCGCTACAATAGCCACGCTCCTCGCCAGCAATCAAATCAGTATCAAAAATATCGGCATCATCCATAATCGTGAATTTGAAGAAGGCGTTCTTCGAATTGAATTCTATGAAGAAGAAGCGCAGCAGAAAGCCATCGCTCTTCTCTCAAGATATAATTATCGTATTTATGAAAGAAATTAGTTAATAAATCCAAGGAGAATTTAATCATGGTTTTTCAAAAAAGCGGCCCGCTAAAAGGCAGTATTACCGTACCCGGAGATAAATCCATCTCCCACCGCTCCGTGATGTTCGGGGCTTTATCCGAAGGAACAACCGAGGTAACGAATTTTCTTCAGGGTGCCGACTGCCTGTCAACCATCCGCTGCTTTCGTCAACTGGGAATTGAGATCGACAACCCTCTCTCAGCCGATCATGTGCTGATCCGCGGTAAGGGTCTTCATGGACTTACAAGACCCGGAGATATGCTGGATGTGGGTAATAGCGGAACGACGATGCGTTTGATCTCAGGAATCCTAAGCGGACAGCCTTTTGAGACCACATTAAACGGTGATGAGTCGATTCAGAAACGACCCATGGGAAGAATTATGGTACCCTTAAGCGCGATGGGTGCAGATATTAAGAGTATTCCGGAAAACGGTTGTGCTCCGCTTGCCATCAACAGTACACCGGACAGAACGCCTAAGCTTACAGGAATCCACTATATATCTCCGGTAGCCTCTGCACAGATCAAGTCCTGTATCCTTCTTGCCGGACTCTATGCCGAGGGAGAGACCAGCGTGAGCGAGCCCTCCCTGTCCAGAAATCATACTGAGTTGATGCTTCGGGAATTTGGGGCCACAGTCACCAGTACCGGCAATACTGCTTCAATTCAACCGAACCCTGTTCTCAAGGGGCAGAAAATCCACGTTCCGGGAGACATCTCTTCCGCTGCCTACTTTATCGCTGCCGGGCTTCTTGTTCCTAATTCCGAGCTGTTGATTAAAAATGTAGGGATCAATCCTACCCGGGATGGCATTCTACGCGTATGCAGGCAGATGGGTGCTGAAATCAAATTAGAAAATAGCATCGACAACGGCGGTGAACCTGTTGCAGACCTTATCGTTCGTCACAGCAACTTAACAGGAACCGAAATCGGCGGTGAGATAATCCCTACACTGATTGATGAGATTCCGATGATTGCCGTTCTTGCCTGCTTTGCAAAAGGCAAGACTGTCATCCGAGATGCAGCAGAGCTTAAAGTAAAGGAATCCAACCGTATCGATGTTATGGTAGATAATCTCTCCAGGATGGGTGCCGATATTACGGCAACTCCAGACGGTATGATCATAAACGGCGGTAAGACTCTGCATGGTGCAGTCATAGAAAGTATGTCAGACCACCGTATCGCCATGTCCTTCGCAATTGCTGGCTTAATGGCCGAAGGAGAAACCACGATTCAAAATGCTGAGTGTGTCGATATCTCCTATCCGAATTTTTACGGTGACTTAAGGAAACTTTCCTGTTAAGCTCAAATAATAAGTAGTCTTGCATAAAGCGGGATTTTGTACCTTAAAATATGTATGTAAGCTGATGATTTTTATTAGTGATACTTACGGTACAAGGAATGTAATCTCTATTATATAGATTAGGAGTAAACACATGGATCAAGAAGAATTGAATTCCGAAATCATGGATAAGCTCACCAAGGTGTGTATCTGTAAAGGGATCCCAAGATCAACCATGAAAAAAGTGATCGCAAATGGGGCAGATACCCTGCAGAAGGTGCAGCAAGCTACGGGAGCCGGTTCTGGTCCCTGCGGTGGCAGGCGCTGTACCCCAAAGATACTGGAGCTTCTCGAAAAATCCAAGACAGAGGGGCAATAAAAGATTAAAACATTTGTTTCTAGGAACGTTGAAAGGAACGGCTAACCTAATTTTCTTTTAGATTAACCGTTCCTTTCAACTGTTTATGACATTTTTCTAGTGACTTATGGTTCCATTTTCAACAGATAAGCTATAATATTATCTACATTACCATTATCAAATTCATCTAAACTCATTTTATAATAATCAGTACATTCAATTCCGTCATAATCCTGATATTGTGAAATATAAGGGGAAATCAGCATCAACTGATAACCTTCACGTTTTAGATATTGTAAATCACCATGGTTGACATCTACGGATACCTCATAATATAAGCCATTTTCTTTCAGCTTCTTTTCTAAATTTTCTTTTAATACGTTAGAGCGGCTTTTTTTAAATGGATTAAAATAGGCATTAACATTGATCCCTGTATGCATACCGGTTCTTGCAGAAAAGACAATTACTATTTTTCTATTATTCATAACAGATTGCCTCCTTCCGAGTTAACATTATTATACAACACAGCATAATTATAGTAAATATTTTTACTATTTATTAAAATTGTTGATTGAAATAATTATCATACCTTTAATATCTTTTCAATTTCATTTTTTTTACTTCATAATTCTTAGAACTTTAGCGGAATAGGATTCTAACGAATTTCTTCTTTCCGATTTTTAGAATGATTTCCCGGGCGTTGAAGGGCGTCTCCAGCCGCTCTGCTTTTTCCTGATTGATCTGCACTCCTCCCTGCTGTACCAGGCGTCGGAATTCGCTGCCGGAAGGGACCAATCCACCCTTAACGAGGTAAGGAATCAGTGCAAGCAGTGTATTATGCTCTGCCGGGACTTCGAGGACAGGCATATCCTCCGGAAGCTCTCCCTTCTGGAATACGGTATGGAAATACTCCTCCGCCTTTTCTGTCTCATTCGGAGTATGATATAAGCCGGTGATGACACGTGCCAGCTCCAGCTTACAATCCCTGGGGTTACGTCCCTGTTCCATCTGTGTCTTCAGCTCCTCTATCTGATCGGGGTGAACATCCGTTACCAGTTCAAAGTAACGTAGGATCAAGGCATCCGGGATTTCCATCACCTTCTTGAACATTACCTCTGCGGGTTCACTCACGCCGATGTAATTTCCGAGACTTTTACTCATTTTCTCAACTCCGTCCAATCCCTCAAGAATTGGCATGAACAAAGCAATCTGCTTCTCCTTGCCCATGCTCCCCTGAAGATTCCTTCCCATCAGGATATTGAAGGTCTGATCGGTTCCGCCCAGCTCCACATCTGCATTGATCTCCACAGAATCATAAGCCTGCATGAGAGGGTAGAAGAACTCATGAAGTCCGATCGGCTCGCTGCGCTTGAATCTTCCCATAAAATCATCCCGTTCCAGGAGTCTTGCAACTGTCGTACTGGCGGCCAGCCGAAGTATTTCTTCGAATTTAAGTTTACTAAGCCACTCACTGTTATAACGGACTGTAGTCTTCTCCGGATCGAGCACCTTAAATATCTGTTCTATATAGGTATTCGCATTCCGCTTTACTTCTTCCTCCGTCAGTGCCTTACGGGTCTTGGATTTTCCGGTAGGATCACCTATCCTTCCTGTAAAATCTCCGATGATGATAACAGCATGATGCCCCATATCCTGCATCTGCCTGATCTTCCGTAGGACTACCGTATGCCCGAGATGAATATCCGGAGCGCTCGGGTCTAATCCAAGCTTGATGATAAGTGACCGTTTTTCTCGTTCGGAGGCTTTTAGCTTCTCCCTAAGCTCCTCCTCGGAGATCAGTTCCGAGGCCCCCTTCTTAATCATTTTAATCTGATCTTCCACTGTGCTATTATGCATTTTACTTATCTCCTTTTGAAAATTAATAATATTGTTTGTATCGCTGTTACTCACTGTTACTTACTGTTACTTACTTTTACTCTCATTACTTACTTTTACTCACTTTTTACGCAAATAAAAAACCCGCACCTCTAATTGCATAGAGGGCGGGATTACTCACGCGGTACCACCTCATATTTATCAGCTGTTCACACAGCCAACCTCTTCAAGTACGCCAAGCTATTCCTTCCACTTGATTAGTAGCGAAGCTATAGTCCTGGTTATACTCCGGCACGATAACGGGTGCGAAAAGATACCGTCACAGCCTACTAAGGAACCGATCGAATCCTGTTCGGTGCGAAGCTCAAAGATGTATTCGGAATGTACTTTCCTGCCCCTCTCATCAACCGGTTGCTTTCTGTAGGTCCGACCATTCTTACTCTTTCTTATCATCGCTTTTCATTTATTGTACGTTAGTATAAACAGAATCGGTTTCATTGTCAACCTAAAAATAATCTTTCTTCCGGTCGCACCTAAAAATCCTTCTGTTTTTGGTACTAATTACGAAAGACAACCGAAACTGGTTAAAAATTTTTACTTGCCGATAAAAAGGAAGCGTGTTACAATCATTTTCAATATTCTTCCAGAATAGAAATGTTATTAAGTTATCCATGACACAGCCGCTTAGGCGGCGGAACGGAGGGAAGTATGAGTAAGGTTGAAAATGCAGTGGAATGTTTTAAGAGCGGATTTAACTGTTCCCAAGCGGTATTCTCTACTTATTGCGAACAGTTTGGTCTGGACAGGGAAAGTGCTTTGAAGATTTCCACGCCTTTTGGGAGCGGTCTGGCCAGACAGGCAAAGGTATGTGGAGCAGTAAGCGGGGCTTATATGCTGATTGGTTTAAAATACGGTAAATACCTGCCGGAGGATAATGAAGCCAAAGAGAAATGCTTTTCCTTAGCTATGGAATTTACGAAAAAGTTCAATGAGATTCATGGCTCGATTAATTGTTGCGACCTGCTGAAATATGACTTGAGTACGCCTGAGGGACTGAAATACATAAAAGAAAATAATCTTTGGGATACCATGTGTCCCATCTTCATTCGGGATGCCTGTCAGCTGCTGGAGGAGATGCTGGAGCTGGAGTAAAATGTCAAAACGTGCTTCGTACCCTATAGAATAAAAAGAGTTGCTATGCAAACGAGCTTGCATAGCAACTCTTTTTTATACTAAAGTGCCATAGATGCTTTTGACTTCTTTCAAATCCATTACTTTTATTCGAACTGAGAATGATAGAGTTTGTAATAAAAGCCCTGCTTCTCCATCAGCTCTTTGTGGGTGCCCTGTTCTACGATATTTCCCTGGTCAACCACGAGAATATTATCTGCTCCCTGGATGGTGGAGAGTCTGTGTGCTATGACAAAGCAGGTCTTATCCTCCATCAGCTTGCGCATCGCCTTCTGGATCTTGATCTCTGTTCTGGTATCCACGTTGGAGGTTGCTTCATCCAGGATCAGCATTTTTGCATCCAATAGCATCGCCCTGGCTATGGTTAAGAGCTGCTTCTGCCCCTTGGAGATATTCAGTCCGTCCTCATTCACGATGGTATCATAACCCTGGGGAAGTCTCATGATATAGGAATGCATTCCTGCCAGCTTTGCGGCCGACACTACCTCTTCCCTGGTAGCGTTCTCCTTCCCATAGGCGATATTCTCAAAGATCGTACCAGAGAAAAGCCAGGTATCCTGCAGCACCATCGCATAGGCTTTTCTCAGGCTCTGCCTGGTAAGCTCCCTTGTCTCTATCCCATCCACGCTGATCGTGCCCTCCCATACATCATAAAAACGCATCAGTAGGTTGATGATGGTGGTCTTGCCGGCACCCGTCGGCCCTACAATCGCTGTCAGACTTCCGGGTGTTGCATGAAGGAACAGATTCTTAATGATCGTCTTCTCTGGAAGATATCCAAAGGAGACCCCTTCCATCGCTACATCACCCGCAGTTCCTATTAACTCCTTCGCATCAGCAGAATCCGGCTTCTCCGATGCCTCATCCATCAGCTTGAAGACACGTTCCGCGGCGGCCGCCGCCGATTGAAGTTCACTAATGATGTTGGCAGCTTCATTGATCGGCCCGGAGAATTTCCTGCTGTACTGGACAAAGGAAGAGATATTGCCGAGTGACATCCGTCCGAACAGGTACAGGATGGCACCAAAGACTGTAATCAGTGATAAGGATAGGTTATTAATGAAGTTGACCGTAGGTCCTGTGATGCTTCCGAAATACTCTGCGTTATAGTAAGCATCCACTGTCTCTGTATTCAGCCGATCGAATCGACCCAGAATGGAAGCCTCAGCTGCATAGGCCTTGATCGTCTTCTGCCCTGAGACCATCTCCTCCACGAAACCATTCAACTCTCCGAGCTTGGCGGAACGTTTACGAAACAGCGGGCGTACCTTTTTTGCCATATAGCGGGTGTAGAAGATGGACAACGGTATCATCAACAGCATAACCAAGGATAATACAGGTGAAATCACGAGCATCATGATCAAGGATCCGAAGACGGTAACCACACTGGCCAGTACCTGCACCACATCGGTTGACAAAGAGGTGTTGACCGTGTCGATATCATAGGAAAGCCTGCTGATGATATCTCCGGCCTGATTACGGTCGAAATAACCCACAGGCAGGTCTACCAGCTTCGTGAATACATCCTCTCTCATATTCTTTACAATTCTCTGACTGAGGCGGATCATCAAAACAGACAGAAAATAGGATAACACGGAGGAAATACTATAGAACACCACCATCCAGGCAGCATAATAAAACACCTTTTGAAAGACCACATGTCCCTTTCCCGGTTCAATCGCATCAATTGCATAACCGGACAACATCGGTCCAATCAGGGCGAACAGATTACCGGCAACGGTCAGAAAGAATCCGAGCACAAGCATCCACCGGTGTCTGCTGATATAGCTCCATAGCCTTTTCAGGACATATCCGGTATCCTTCGGTTTCTCTGTCTTATCGCTGATTGGTCCTCCTGTACGAGCAGCCACAGTCTCACCTCCAATTTTTTATATCATTCCTTATGATAACATCTGTGATTGATAGATTTCCTTGTATACCTCACAGGAATCCATTAATTCTTCATGGGTACCGTATCCGGCCATCCGGCCATCCTCGAGGACAAGGATATGATCCAGCTTCATGACGGAACTGATTCTCTGTGCAATTACTATGGTTGTAGTTCCCTCATAGTTTTCGCGGATGGCCTTTCGAAGCTGAGAATCCGTCTTATAATCAAGTGCACTGGAGGAATCATCGAGAATTAAGATCTCCGGCCTGCCGGCCAGAGCCCGGGCAACCAACAGCCTCTGTTTCTGCCCTCCGCTTAGATTGCTGCCCTTGATGGAAAGCTTGAAATCCAACTGGCCCTCCAACTCCTCAATAAAGGCTTCGGCCTGGGCATGTTCTGCAGACTCAAGTACCCTGTCTTTCGGAAGCTCTCTTCCGAGGCTGATATTTTCATATACTCTGTCGCTGAACAGGACATCATTCTGGAACACTACTCCAAACCTTCTGCGCAGTTCAAGCTTATCCATACTTTTGATATTCTGACCTTCAATTGTAATGGAGCCTTCGGTTACATCATAAAATCTCATCAGCAGATTGATCAGGGTAGTCTTCCCGGAGCCGGTTGATCCGATAATTCCAAGACTCTGTCCCTTCTTGATCCCAAAATCCATATCAATAATACAGGGTTCCTGCGTATAAGAAAAGCTCACATGATGAAAAGCGATATGTTCCTCGCTATTCTCTGCTTTCTGCTGCTCAGCAACCTTCAAATCCTCCTCAGCTTCAAGCACCAATGCAATCCTGGAAGCCGAAGCACTTGCCTTGGAATAGACGACGAATATTCTGGTGATTGCCATGATCGCCTGCAGCATGATCGTAAAATAAGACAGGAAGGCAACGATCTTACCCGGAGCAGAGACTCCCGCATTGATGCGGTAAGCTCCGACAATCACAACCAGTGTGAGACCCAGATTAAAAACCAGATTCATAGCAGGGTTGGTAACCGCCATTGTCGTACCGGCCTTCAATTCCCGATCGACCACCTCAGAATTCGTATCGGAGAAGCGCTGCTTCTCATAACCTGATTTTGACAGAGCTTTAATTACCCGAACACCGGTTATATTCTCCCTGACTACTCTCACCATCTTATCCACGGACAATTGCTGACTTAAATATAAAGGGATTCCTTTTTTGGAGACCAGATAAACAATCAACGTCAAAATTGGCAAGGAACCAATAAGAATCAGGGTAAGTACCGGCTCCAGCGTACTGGTAACCATAATACCGCCGATTAAAATGATAGGCGCGCGAACTCCGATTCGCTGCATCATGCCTATCATATTATGAATGTTATATGTATCGGACGTCATACGGGATTCAAGAGACGGAATGGTAAAGTGATCCAATTGGGTACCGGAAAGGCTTAGAATCTTTTCGAACAAATCATGCCTTAAGTTCTGGGTTGCATTTCTGGCAACTCTGGCAGCCATCCTGTTCGCTATAATATTGAAGGTTCTTGCTCCAATGGAAAGTCCAATCATGGCAAGGCCCCAGTAGAGAATAAAGGATACCTTCTTCAAAGGAATGACATCATCAAGAATATAGGCCAGAATCCAGGGCAGTCCCAGATCCATCAGCGTACCCAATACTTTTATGATAAATCCGAAGGTCATGCGGGCGATATAGGGTTTCAGATAAGTCAGTACTCGTTTCAAAGCAGTTCCTCCCTATAAGAATTACGAAATCGATTTAAAGACAAATCCTATTCTAGCACCGCTCTCCTATTGCGTCAAGTTTCCGAAAAAAAAGAATGTGCCTTAGCACATTCTCGCGCCGCCGCGCAGCCGCTTACGGCTATCTTCCGATTAAGCGGCGTGCGCATCCTGCCCGGAGGGCTTTTTATTCTATAGATTAGTTCGAAGAACTTTCCTATAGAATAAGAAAAGCTGCTGCAGAAAGCGGGTGATTGCTCTTCTGCAGCAGCAGGATCAGGTTCAAGTATTACAGATAAAATAAAGGAATATAATGACCAACAACGCATATCCGATAAAAACCATGGAATACGCCAACCCTTTCCGAAGGTGCAATGCCACCTCTGTGGGCTGTGGCTTCTCACCACTCGATCCCTTTCTCGGTGCTCCCAGCTGAGCGAGACGCCAGGCGAGCTTTGGCCACAACAGACTGATTGCTTCTGCCACCATCCAGACCATGATTACCCATACAATAAGCACATAACGGGCCAGTTCAGACTGATTAATCTTGGAGATCATAAAAAACTGAAGCAGTGCTCCTGCTGCTAAAAATACGGCAACCGTTTTATCGGCCTTGGTGACATAAAAATAATCTGATTTGTCTGCCGGCCCCCTGGAGATTTTTGACCCGCTTTTCTCTGCTTCTTGTAATTCCTCTCTGGATAACGGAGGACCAAGCGGAGCCCCACAATCGATACAGGAGGTATATAAATTATCATTGATCGCACCGCACTTTGTGCATTTCTTCATATGAAACCTCCACTCCTTCGAAAACCTGTGGATCTCGGTGCAAATACATGGTCCACCAGGTCTCGACTAGATTTATTCTATAGGTCTATTTCCTTATTCCTCTATATTATAAACCCTGCAATGACCAAATTGTAGTAAATTTTTTGTTAAGAAAATGAAATAATCATTCCCTTCCGGTATTGGAAAGCATCAGTTTAATCCGGTTCAGCTGATTGACATAGGATAACCCCGGATCATAATCGATCGGCATGATATTCGCTCCGGGATAACGGTCACGCAGAGGCTTAAACATTCCCTTTCCGGTGATGTGATTCGGCAGGCACGCCAGTGGCTGGACACAGAGAATATTCTTTGTCCCTTCCTCCAGGAATTCCATCATCTCAGCGGTAACCAACCAGCCCTCGCCGGTCTGATTACCAAGGGATAATACTGAGGATGCCATTTGAGCCAGCTCCTGGATCGGAGTCGGTGCAGGGAATCTGCTGCTCCTTCCCAGCTCCTGCTTCATCATGTTGCGATACCTCGTCATATAGGTCAGAGCGATATCACTTAGCTGACTGTTCAGTTTCGACCCGGCAAGATATCGGTGTCGGAAGCGTGCATTAAGAGCAGAATATAAGAAATAATCCATAAGATCAGGTACAACTGCCTCAACCCCTCCCTGTTCTAAGATACCAATCAGATCATGGTTGGCATCAGGATGATATTTTAACAGAATTTCTCCCACAATTCCCACTCTGGGCCTGATCTCATTCCTAAGCTCCAGATAATCAAATTCTTCTACAATTCTTCTTAAGTTATGCTGAAATTCTCTTGTACTGCCGGATTTGATATTTTCCTTGGCCCGTTCCTTCCATTTATCATAAAGCACCTGTGCTGATCCCGGAAACCGTTCATAGGGTCTTGTCCTATTCAACAGGCGCATAAACAGATCTCCGTAAATCACAGCCATCAGGCTTTTTTTGATCAACCCGGGAGTCAACCTAAAGCCGGGTTGCTTGTCCAGACCGACGGTATTCAAAGAGATAACCGGTATATCAGAAAAGCCTGCCTGCTTCAGTCCCAGCTTCAGAAAAGCAATATAATTGGTCGCTCTGCAGCCCCCGCCGCTCTGGGTCAGGATGACTGATGTATGCGACAGGTCATATTTTCCTGATTTCAATGCCTGTACCAGCTGTCCGATCATGAGAATCGCAGGAAAGCAAGCATCGTTATTGACATATTTCAAGCCTTCCTCCACGGCACCCTGATCCGCTTCCGGTAGAACCACCATGTTGTAACCGCTGGCTCTGGCCGCTTCCTGTACCAGTTCGAAATGAATCGGAGCCATCTGGGGAGCCAGGATGGTATGAGTCTGCCTCATTTCCTTGGCGAAGACAGGCGGCGCTGTCTCCTTACCCAGGACAGTTTCATATTCGGGCTGCCTCTCCCGCTCCTCCACGGCTGCTTTCAGCGATCGGATTCGAATCCGTATAGCTCCAAGATTGCTGCCTTCGTCAATCTTAAGAATTGTATAAAGCTTTCCGCCTGCTGCCAGAAGCTCTTCAATCTGGTCAGAGGTAACCGCATCCAGGCCGCAGCCGAAGGAATTGAGCTGAACCAGCTCCAGCTGAGGTTCTTCCGCTACCAAGGCTGCCGCACGATATAGTCTGGAATTATAGACCCATTGATCCACCACTCTCAACTTTTGCTTTACTTTTGCCAGATGGGCAATACTGTCCTCCGTCAGAACAGCCATATCATAAGAATTGATCAGCTTAGCAATTCCATGGTTAATCTCAGGATCAGAGTGATAGGGCTTTCCGCAGAGAACGATCCCCCTCTTATGCTCTCTTCGGAGATATTCTAATGCATCTTCCCCCATCCTCCGCATATCGTTCTTATAATAATCCCTTTCTTCATATGCCGCTTGAACTGCCTCTCTCATCTCCTCCCTGCTGATCCGGTAATCCTTCAGTTCCTCCAATAGTCTGGTTGTCAATACCTTCCGATTGTCCAGAGAGAGAAAAGGAGAAAGCATACGCACTTTCTTTTCCTTAATCAAATCTACATTATTACGGATTACTTCAGGATAGGAGATCACGATCGGGCAGTTATAATGGTTGCTGGCTTCCTTATATTCGGACTTTTCATAGACAATGGCAGGATAAAAGATGGTTTCAACCCCTTTATCTATCAAATCAATCACATGCCCATGGCTTAATTTTGCTGGATAGCAGGTAGATTCTGAGGGTACCGTCTCCATTCCCCGTTCAAACAGCTGCTTATTGGATGGCGGAGATAGGATGACACGAAAACCAAGCTTCGTGAACAGGGTAAACCAGAAGGGATAGTTCTCATATAGATTGAGTACCCGGGGTATTCCGATTTCACCCCGGTATGCCTGTTCCGGAGCCAGCGGCTGATAGCGGAAGGTTCTTTGGTTCTTATACTCCAGAAGATTGGGAAGCTGCTCCTGATTCCGTACCTCTGCTCCGTTGGCCTTCTCACAACGGTTTCCCGTGAGGAAATGTGTTCCGTCCGAAAAGGAATGGATTGTCAGCAGACACTGATTCGTACACCTGTCACAACGGCGGCACGAGGTTCTGACTGAAAAATCTGCCAGGGCATCCTTTGTTAGAAGGCCAGACCTGTACTCTTCCCAAGAACCTTCCCTGCATCGTTCTTTGGCAATCAGGGCGGCACCGTAAGCT
>JAEZLY010000056.1 GCA_023414985.1 Bacillota bacterium
ATCCGGCACGTTTTGCAAGTCTAACATCCACACCGATCTCTCCGGCTAGAAGGCCGGATAAAATAGCCACCTCAATTGAATGCTTTAATGCATTCTGACCATAACTTGTCCTAAATTTCATCTTGCCTAGAAGCTTAACAAGTTCAGGATGTATTCCATGAACTCCTACCTCTAAGGTAGCAGCTTCTCCAGCTTCCCTAATCATAATATCTACTTCTTTTTGAGCCTTTTCAACCATCTCTTCGATTCTTGCCGGATGAATTCTACCGTCTACGATCAGCTTCTCAAGTGCAATTCTTGCAACTTCTCTTCTGATCGGATCGAAGGCTGACAGTATTACAGCTTCGGGTGTATCATCGATAATCAGATCCACACCGGTCATCGTCTCAAGTGTACGGATATTACGTCCCTCTCTACCAATGATTCTACCCTTCATCTCATCGTTAGGGAGCTGTACAACGGAAATCGTTGTCTCAGCAACATGATCTGCAGCACATCTTTGAATTGCTGTAACTACATAATCCTTTGCTTTCTTATCTGCTTCTTCTTTTGCTTTGCTTTCCAAATCCTTAATCAGCAGAGCGGTTTCATGTTTTACTTCTTCTTCAACAGTCTTAATCAGATATTCCTTAGCTTGTTCGGAGGTTAATCCAGAAATTTTCTCCAGCTCCTGCAACTGTTTTTCGTGGAATTCTTCCACTTCTTGCTTGACCTTATCAAGCTCAGATTCCTTTGCAGATAATCTGGATTCCTTTTTTTCCAGTGCTTCGGTCTTTCTATCTAAAGTCTCTTCTTTAGTCAGAACCCGCTTTTCATAACGTTGTAATTCTGCTCTACGTTCCTTAGTTTCACGTTCGAACTCATTCTTAGCCTTTAAAGATTCCTCTTTGGCTTCGAGTAAGGCTTCGCGCTTCTTAGTTTCAGCTGTTTTTAAAGCTTCATCTATGATTTCTCTTGCCTTCTCATCCGCACTGCCGATCTTCGCTTCATAAACTCTCTTGCGATAAGCATTTGCGATGAACCAGGTAAGAATAACCGATACCACCAAGGTTAATACAATAGCAATTACATATGGTAAAGCCTCTGGCACAGGAGCACCTCCTTATTTAGTTTTCATTGTACAATTCAAGAGTGAACGCAAAATACAATAAATTCAAATAAAACTACTGTCTTAGTTAAAATTTATTTAATTTTACGAACAGTTCTCTTGTCATGAATATACAACACCTAAATTTTATACTGTTTTTACTAATATGTCAAGTGTGCTCACGAATAATTTATCTATTATGACAAAATACAGTACCAATATATTGGACAATTCAGAGGGGCAAGTACTATATAATCAGATTTAATCAATTTTTTATCATTAATATGTTTATTTATTCAGAAATCAGATCAAAGAAGAAGAGGCTGTTGCAAAAAAAACTTTTGGCTGTCAAGGAAAGAATAACAGGCTTCCTATACCTGATATGCTCGTAAACTCGCTATCAGGTTCACGTGCGCGTTCGCATCTGTACAAACAAGCTTGTAGATGCTCACTTTGCTTTCGCGCAAATGCACTGTTTGACGAACAGCTTGCTGATTTTGTAAGACAAGAGCAAACAAACCTGTTTGATCATGGCTTACCGCTTCTTCAGATCGGAAGGTTATTCCTTCCCCTTACCCATATAGTAAAAGCCTTTACTCTCTTCTAAGTACACCTCTACGATGCTGCCGATCAGCTTTGCATCACCGGGAAAATGGATCAGCACATTGTTACTTAATCTTCCGGTCAGAAGTTCGGGGTTCTGTTCATTGATTTCCTCTACAAGAACCTTCTGGGTAGTATGCACTTCCTTGCCGCAATGCTTCGCCGAGATCTCCTGAATCTCTTTCAGCAACCGGTCAAAACGTTCCATGGCCACCTTCTCTTCCACCTGATCCTCCATTGTAGCAGCCGGTGTTCCGGTTCTTTTGGAATAAAGGAAGGTAAATGCACTGTCATAACCTACTTTTCTTACCACATCCATCGTTTCTTCAAAATCCTCTTCTGTCTCACCCGGGAACCCTACGATGATATCAGTGGTCAGGGAAATATCCGGTACTGCTTCCCGGATCTTTCTCACCAGCTCCAGATAGCTTTCCTTAGAATAACGACGATTCATGATCTGAAGGATTCTGCTGCTTCCGGATTGCAGAGGCAGATGCAGATGTTTGCAGATTTTACTGCTGTTCTTCATTACCTCGATCAGCTCATCAGAGAGATCCTTCGGGTGGGAGGTCATAAAACGGATACGTTCTATTCCTTCAATCCTTTCAATCTCCATAAGAAGCTTTGCAAAACTCATCGGCATGTCCAGATTCTTACCATAGGAATTAACATTCTGGCCCAACAGCATGATTTCTACAACACCATCCTTGGCCAGTCCTCTGATCTCCTCCAGGATATCCTCGGGATTACGGCTTCTCTCCCTTCCCCTCACATAAGGAACGATGCAATAGCTGCAGAAATTATTGCAGCCAAACATAATATTAACTCCTGCTTTAAAATGGAACTTCCGGTCATTCGGCAGATTTTCCACGATCATATCCGTGTTCTTCCAGAGGTCGATTACCATACGTTTGGAATCCAGTCGTGTCTGCAGCAACTCCGCAAGCTTAAAGATATTATGGGTTCCGAAGATGATATCAACAAAACGATAGCTGGTTTTAATCTTTTCTACAGCTGTAGCCTCCTGCATCATGCAGCCACAGAGAGCAATCAACATGCCGGGATGCTTCTGTTTCAGCTTACCGAGATAGCCAAGTCTTCCATAGACGCGGTTATTGGCATTCTCCCTGACCGTACAGGTATTATATAAGACGAAATCCGCATCCTCCGTATCTGTCTCTTCATATCCGATCTGTTTTAAGATACCCGAAATCTTCTCTGAATCCCGGCTGTTCATCTGACAGCCAAAGGTCTCGATATGATACGTCTTTTTTCTTCCCGTCTTCTGATACTCCAGATCAAAAGCGGTTTTCAGTTCATTCATGATCTGGAGTTGTCTTGCAGCCTCCAGATCGTTG
Source organism: Bacillota bacterium (assembly GCA_023414985.1). Lineage (GTDB taxonomy): Bacteria > Bacillota > Clostridia > Lachnospirales > Lachnospiraceae > Mobilitalea. The sequence goes on from JAEZLY010000056.1 coordinate 3,049, forward strand.
CCATTTGCAGTTTGCTTCTCCATTACAGGTATAACTCCTTCGTTTACTTCGTTATTAAGTCCTTCGACTATACTATCCTAAATCATACTATCATACTACCGTATTCCAGTATCAGATGCTTCAGTTCCTCAAAGGTTTCGGCCCTATAATGCCAATCCATCGGAAAAGTCGCTTCTTCCTCAACCGTCTCTATGGTCAAGGCCGGTTTTCTGAATACTTCCGAATAGTAATGTACGGTATTTCCGCCGGTGTCACCGGTCTCAACCTCGTCCTCAGGCGGCATCAGAACATAATCCGTGATATCGTGAAAACGGCTTGCGATTTTCAGTTGTTTCTTATTATAGCTCTCCGGCATCTGACTCCGGTAATAATAGATCTGCTTTCCTCTGGAATGGAAATCCAGAAATCCCTTGGTACGATAATCATGGAACAGCTTAATTAAAGCCTTTGTCTCATTTTCACTGGCCGGTGTGTCGGTTGCAACCTTCGGCTTCCAGAGTCGGCAGGGGAAATTACGGTTGAGATCGACTCCTCTTCCGTTATATTTCCATTCCGGATAAGGCTGACCGAGAGCCAGGCATCGTTCCCTAAGCTCGGGATTATTAATAACATCATAGCCCTTCAATGATATCATATAACCATCAGGATTTAATAGAGGAACAATCAGGATGGTAAAGGTCTGCAATAATTCATTGATGCAGGCACCCAAAAGCATCTGCACATATTCCTCTTTCAGATACAGATTCGGACTCATCAGCTTTATCATCAGATCATTTCTCTGTTCCAGAAAGTTCTCGTAATACTCCGCATAATACTCAACGATGCGCAATAGTACCACCGGATTGATTGTTTCTCTGCCGTGTACCCCTCCGCAGCATACCATATGTTTTTGCCCTGACCCAAGCTTAAGCAAAACGATGTCACGATTGTCATGGGACGCTCCAATCGTGACATATTTGATAATATTATTATATTGTCTTGCCAGAGCTTTGGAAGCCCTGAGCATCTTATCATAATCATAGTCATCATCCATCAAATCAACGATCATACCAGCACCTGCAATTACCTATCACTTCATTCTATGCAATAGACGGCTTGTATGATGAGTATTATGTAGGAATATGTTATCGATATATTATTTCTGCATGACTATTTTTCGTTATAGAAAATCTGCGCAATCGGTGAATCCTTAGATAGGATTAACGTCTTATTGTCACCTGTAAGCGAAGCTCTGGCTGCTTCCAGAGAACGGATAAAGGTATAAAATTCCGCTCTGTCCTTATCGGAATAAGCCTTTGCCAGTGTTCTCATGTATTCTGCCTCACCCTCAGCTGTGATCTTGGCCGCCTGGGCCTCTGCGTTGGATACGCTGATTGCGACTTCTTTATCCGTAGTATTCTTAATTTTCTGAGCCTCAGACTGACCTTCGGCAGTATAGGTGGCTGCAATCTGTGCACGTTCCGAGATCATACGGTCAAATACTGCATTCTTATTATCGCTGGGTAAATCCAGATGCTTGGTTTCAACAGAAATCAATTCAATACCATACTGCTCCATCGTTGTACCGATACTGTCCATAAATGCCTGGTTCAGCTCCCCATCTCTTCCGCTGATAACATCCGTCTGAGACATACCACTGATGACAATCTTCATGGAATTATAGACGGTGGAGTCAATTCTGCTTTCCGCCTGACCGACGGAAGCGTTCAGGGTCTGAGCAAATCTAATCGGATCCTTGATTTTCCAAAGCACATAGCTGTCAGCCACCATGGTTTTCTTATCCATCGTTATGACATCGGATTCCGGCATATCATAGAACTGAATATTCTTAGGTACCACAGCAATTGTCTCGATGAACGGAGTTCTGACGGATAATCCGGCATCGCTGATCACTCGTTCAATCTTTCCAAATCGTTTTACCAGCGTATATTGATTTTCCTGTGTGACAATTGCAGTAGAGGATAATACGATCAGCACAGCGATCACTACTATGA
>JAEZLY010000122.1 GCA_023414985.1 Bacillota bacterium
CAACATCCATTCCGACTCCACGGCCTGAAAATTCAGTCACTTTTTCCTTAGTAGAGAAGCCCGGGAGAAGAATAAGATTGTAGATTTCCTTATCGGTCATATCCTCTTCGTTCTTGGTCAGGATTCCGTTTTCCCTTGCTTTCTTCAGTATCTTTTCCTTATTCAATCCTTTTCCGTCATCTCTTACGATGATCAGAACATCACTTCCGGCATTCTTTGCTTCCAGTGTTATGGTTCCTGACTTCGGTTTTCCCTTAGCCAGTCTTTCCTCTGCACTTTCAATTCCATGATCCACGGAGTTACGGACCAGGTGCATCAGCGGATCAGAAATACGTTCGATGATATTCTTATCTACCTCGGTTTCCTCTCCGATAATATCCAGTTGAACATCCTTGTCAAGCTTCTTGCACATATCACGCACGATACGGTGCATCTTGATAAAGGTTGCTGACAGTGGAACCATTCGGATGGACATAACCATATCCTGCATTTCTCCGGTTATCTTATTCAGCTGTCTGGCAGCCTTGATAAAATTGTTCAGCTGAAGACCCTTTAGATCCGGATTTTGAATTACCATGGCTTCAGCAATGACCATCTCTCCAACCAGGTCCATCAGCTTGTCCAGTTTCACGACACTGACACTGATGATACTTTGCGTCGTATTGACAGATTGCTGGTCCTTCTCCTGCTGCTCGGTACGGTTAGGACGTTCCTTACCGACTGATACTTCCCTGCCGGTCGGCATCTTAATCGGATTCCCGGTCGGCTGGATTTCCTTTTTCGACAGGCCACTAAGCTCAGTATCCTCCTCCAGCCGAACCAGCTCTAAATCCTTTAAGAATATGGTCTGCATAAAGAATTCATGGATTTCCTTGTAATCCTTCTCCGTCTTCAGTAAAATCTGAAATCCGTTCTTTCGAATTACCTGAACACTCTCATCACTATCAATAATATCAGCAGGGATGTAAGTAAAGTCTTCAGTAATTTCTTTTAAATTATGTATAATGGTGTAGGCGCGGATGTTCTCCATCTCACAGCCTTCGTCAAAATGGATGACTGCCTTGAAGGCATTACTTTTTTCCGGTCTGCCGGTAGATGCCTGGCTGATATAGTACTGTTGTTTCTCTTCTTCAGGCTGGCAGACAGCATATTCTATAGAACCGGATAATGCTCCGGACTTATCCTCGTCGGAATGCTCCTCAGGCTTCTTCTTAATCTCGTTGAGATAGGTCTTAATCTTCTCCACCAGTTCTTCAGCACTGCCATCTGCAGCAGTATGCCCCTTTATCTTCTCAACCTCGATCTTGATAAAGTCGACACCTTCCAGAACCAAATCCGATAATTCGGAGTAGTCAACCTCTTCCGGCTTCTCTTTTCGCAGATAGAAGAACAGGTCTTCTATGGAATGTGCCAGCTTTGCAATATTATCAAACAGCATCATTGCTGAGGAGCCCTTAATCGTATGCATGATACGGAAAATCTCGTTAATCGCTTCTTCCGTAAAGTCATTCTCCTTCTCGCTTGACAGGATTGATTGCTCCAGCTGCTCTAAAAGCTGTGAGGTCTCGAAAAGAAACATATCCAGCAAAGGTTCATTCGAATATTGATCCGACATTTGATCACCTCCCGTTGTCTAATGAATTCTGTAATCCCGATCAATATTTTCCGAATTCATTATCGCTTAATATGATTTTGGGAGTTCCGGGACGTTCCTCAAAGGAGTCGCTATCTGCCTTTCCTTTTGCGGCTTTTTTCATTTGCTCCAGCATTGCCATCACCTCAGGGCTGATCTCATCCTGGGAGAATTTCCTAACTGCATTCTTCTTCAGCTTATATCTGCTGACAGTATCCTTGAGGATTTCAGCCTGACTTGCGAGTTCTTCACTGGCAGCGGCAGCTTCTTGCGAGGTAGCTGAATTTGTCTGTACCACTGTGGATACCTGCATGATACCCTGATTGATCTGTGAGATACCCATTGCCTGCTCGTTGGAAGCGATTGCGATATCATTGACAAGATTAGCAACCTTCTCGACACCCTCCACGATCTTACTTAAAGCAACCGCTGTCTCCTGTGCTATTCTGGTACCGCCTTCTGCTTTCTTGATGGAGCCTTCGATCATCTCTGTTGTTTCCTTCGCTGCATTTGCAGACCTTGCAGCCAGATTTCTTACTTCTTCCGCTACCACTGCGAAGCCCTTACCGTGCTGTCCTGCCCTTGCTGCTTCAACTGCCGCATTTAATGCAAGTATGTTCGTCTGAAAGGCGATATCATCAATTACCTTGATCACCTTGGATATATTGGCGGAAGCTTCATTGATACCTTCCATCGCTGCAAGCATTTCCTTCATCTGTTCATTACCCTGGATTGCATCCTTCTTAGCAGATACAGCCAGATCGTTTGCTGTTGTTGCATTCTTTGCGTTTTGATCAGTCTGAGAAGAGATTTCCTCTAAGGATGCAGTTAATTCTTCTACGGAGGAAGCCTGTTCTGTAGCTCCTTGTGATAGTGCGATACTGGAAGACGATATCTGTTTTGCTCCTGATGCAACCTGATCAGAAGCTGCTGCTATATTGGAGAGGATATCATTGTTATTGGTAACCATCTCGGACAGCTTCTTACCCAGCAGATCGTTCTCTGATTTCACCTCAACATCCACTGTTAAGTCACCGGAAGCAATCCGCTCTGCAGCGTGAGCCTGTCCACGGATATTGTTGACCATCCTGCCGAAGGATTCTGCCAGCTTACCGATCTCATCCCTGCTTTGATAATCTACCTTAACATTGACATCACCGAGAGCCAGTTTATCTGCGGCACTTACTACCTGACCGACAGGTTTACTGATACTTCCGGCAATAATAATACCAAGAACAATTGCAAGGATGACAGATATGGAGATAATCACAATCATAAGTTGGGTCAATCCCTGATAACTTGCCTCTGTGTCAGCCAGATGTTGTGCTGCCGTCTTAGTATTATAATCTACCAAGGCATCCACTGACGCTTCTGCTTTTAATCTGGCATCCGTCGTCAGTTGTACTGTAGCCATTGCCCCATCATAATCCTTCTGTCCAATTAGATCCAAATTCTTATTGCGGATCTCTCTATAGGTTTTCAGATCTGCTTGAACAGTATCATATAGAGCTTTTTCTTCCTCTGTTTCAATTGTTTTTTCGAAATTTGCTAAAATTTCATTATCAGCATTGACCATAGCCGTGATATTATCATACCGTTCCTGATATTTCTCCGGCTTCTGTTCATAAAGTGCATAGACATGGCTGACACGGATAACCTCGAGGTTGAACTGAAGCTGTTTCAAATCAACCGTAGGAAGGAAATTTTCAGAATACATCTTTTCACTGGTTCGATGCATGGAGCCCATGTTAATAACGCCGATTACACCGACTGTAGCTGTTAATACCGCTAAAATAAAAAATCCAATAATTAGTTTGGTACGAATTTTTAAATTCCTGTACATTTTCATCATACTTGTTGCCTCCTTTTACTTCTTTCGTTTTAGTCTGCTGCATCTTTGTGCAAGAAAAATGCGGCCTTGGTTGGGGGAATATACAACTGTTTTAAAAATTATATTTAAACCGTTATTGCGGTATAAATACCATATGTTCCATATTTTTACTTCATGCGTAGTAAACGCTTACTCCTCTATCTGTTTTCATTATATCCATTGTATACCATTTTGTCAATACATGCCCTCTGGAGTCGAATTATTAAAATTTTATGTAGTTTCTTATCTAGGTATAAAGAACCACATAAAAATAACAGCCTTTTTGTCCGGAGCTATTCTCCGGCCAAAAAGGCTGTTGTATTGTGTATTGGATTTTCTTTCCCGGTAAAATCCCGGGTTCCCTTGCTCTATTCAATTTCTACCTAACATTATTGGATCATACGCTTACAGGAACAGCTCCGCCAGCTGATCTAAGGACACCTCTGTCTGTTCCCCTGTCTCCATGTTTTTGACGTTTGCTTTATTATTCGCAAGCTCATCTGCACCGATGATCACTGTATTCTTCGCTCCGATTTTGTTTGCATATTTCATCTGGGCTTTCACGCTTCGATCCATGTAATCGGTTTCGACGATCACACCGGCTGTCCTCAGCTGCTGTACCAGTCGGAAGGCCTCTGCCTTTGCCTCCTTGCCGAGAATTCCGATATATAATTCCACTGCCGGCTCCGCCTCAAGCTCTACGCCTTCTGACGCCAGCTCGTTAATGATACGTTCAATACCAAACCCAAAGCCGACCGCGGGAATATCCTGCTTCTCATCAATTTCATGGATCAGATTATCATATCTGCCTCCGCCGCACAGTGTAAAGCCTTCGGCATTGATAAACTCGAATACTGTCTTTGTATAGTAATCCAGTCCTCTGACTATTCCTGTATCCACCTCAAAGGGAATCGAGAGTGCTGTCAGCAGGCTCTTTAATTCTTCAAAATGATTGCTGCATTCCTCGTCAAGATATTCGATGGTTCTGGGTGCATCCTTCACAATCGTCTTGCAGGTCGGAACCTTACAGTCGATAACACGAAGGGGATTCTTCAGCATTCTCTCCCGACAGGTCGGACACAGCTGATCCTCATACTTTCTCAAATAGGTCAGAAGTGCTTCATTATAGGTTTTTCGGCAATTACCGCAGCCGATGCTGTTAATATGAAGCTTCGCTCCTTTGATTCCCAGTTCTTTCAGGAACTGGGTCAGCAAGGATATGAGCTCCACTTCTGCCAACGGACTGGCGGAACCCAGGAATTCGATGCCAAACTGATGATGCTGGCGAAGTCTTCCGCTTTGAGGATTCTCATAACGGAATGCCTGAGTAATATAGAATAGCTTTGTTGGCTGACTTTCTGCGAACAGGCTGTTCTCTAAGTAGGCACGGACAGCACCTGCCGTTCCTTCCGGTTTTAATGTAATACTGCGGTTTCCCTTATCGTCAAAGGTGTACATTTCCTTCTGGACGACGTCCGTTGTCTCACCCACGCTCCGCTGGAACAAAATTGTATGTTCAAAGGCAGGTGTGATAATTTCCTTAATATTATAGGCTTTGCAGATACGTCTTGCAATTCCTTCGATGATGGTACGCTTGTACATATTGGAGCCATACCAGTCCTGGGTACCCTTCGGTCTCTGTGTAATCATCTTCGTCCTCCGTTCTATCGCATTCGTTATTTATATTATATTATTTTCAAGAAAATGTCGTTTCCGTTCTATCATCTCATCGATTCGATTGATGTAGTCCATTACACTTTTTACATTATCAACCCGTTCAATGCGGTTCTCCAGGTGAAATACGAATTTCGACATTCCGCCAGCGCCCAGTGCCAGGATCGTCTGTTTTTCTTCCATGATCAGAATATTGTACAGACCCTCTTTCCCGAACTTCGAATATCCGATATTCTCGAGGTTATCTGCCATATTCTTCTGCCGATAGAGATAATAAGGTAGATAAGAATTCTCCCTTGCGAATTCTATCGTCTTTTCCAGCATGGCAGATACATCGGAGGCCTGAATCGCGGCATAGCTTTCCTTTTCCTGATTCAGTCTTGCCGCACGTTTGATTGCCAGGGTATGCACGGTAAGGCTTTCCGGCTCAAATTTTTGAATTTGGTTCAGGGTATCAACGACATCCTGAACCTGTTCTCCCGGAAGGCCCAGAATCAAATCCATGTTGATATTATCGTGTCCGGACTCTCTTGCAAGTCGGATTGCTTCCTTCACCTGTACTACTGTGTGTTTTCTACCGATCAGATCCAGTGTCTTCTGCTGCATACTCTGCGGATTGATGGAGATGCGGTCAACACCCCATTTTTTCAGTACGTCAAGCTTCTCCCGCGTGATACTGTCCGGCCTTCCGGCCTCCACGCAGAATTCCTTCACATGGGTAAAGTCAAACTGTTCCCTGACCAGACCCAGGAGAGCATTCAACTGCTCAGCCGACAGAGTGGTCGGTGTACCTCCGCCCAGATATACGGTTGTAAGCTTCTTGCCGGGGAAGCAGGTAGCTGCATATCGGATCTCCTTCTCAAGAGCCTTCAGATATTGCTCTACATAATCCGCATATTTTGTGACTGAATAAGAAGTAAAGGAACAGTAAAGGCAGGTGCTCGGGCAAAAAGGAATTCCGATATAGAGGCTGTACCCCTCCTGATAGTCCATGTTCTTCAGAAGCCAAAGCTCTCTGTTCGCAATCTCTATACTCATAGCGATCTTCTCTTCCGAGCACAGATATTCCTTCTTCATGTGCTTATCAATTGCTTCCTCGTTCTCACCCTGCTCTATCAATTCATAGACCAGCTTTGTAGGGCGAATACCGGTTAAGATCCCCCAGGAAAGCTCCTTCCCTGTCAATTCGGAAAGACTTGAATACAGGAAACGCTTCATTGAATTCTTAAATTGGGGTTTCGGAAGCAATTCCTCCAGGATCAGAGAATTTCTGACCGGAGCCTTGTCCATCTCTGCAGCAGATAATGTGATCCGATCCTCCGACACTTCCAGCTCAAGTAAAAGCTCAGCTTTACCAACCTCCGGCCCGGAGGTCTGAAGCTCTCTCCATTCATTTCTTTCATATATCTTAATCCCCTCTGAGGGATAAAATGCCTTTACCAAAGGGTAAACATCATTTTCATATGCTTTATCCGATAATATTATCTCTATCATGTTTCTCCTGTCTTTCCTGTGCAGCGTGTACTCCGACCAGAAACAGACTCTTTATTTTCTCTACATCCCTTCATAGGGATCCCAGCCCGGTGACAGATAGATATTGTTGTCACGCTCGTATCCGATCGTAGTGGAAGGACCATGGCCTGGATAAACCTCCACCTCATCCTCCAGAATCATCAGCTTGTTACAGATGGACTCTACCAGCTGGTTGCCGTCGCCCGTCGGAAGATCGTATCTTCCGATATCCCCACGGAACAGGGTATCTCCGCTGATCAGCAGATGATGTCCGGTAAAGTAATAGCAGGTTCCACCGGCAGTATGCCCGGGGGTATGGATGACTCGGATCGTAAAGCCTGCAAGCTGTAATACCTGCTGATCTTTCAGAAGTTCATCCGGCTTCAGAGAACATTCTTTGCGGAATTGGTCCGAGGCATTCAGCTTCACATCAGCCAGAAGTCCTGTCTCAGCTTCGTGGGCATAAACTGGCGCATGGGTCTTTTCCTTCAGATCGGAAGCCGCCAGAATATGGTCAAAATGACCATGTGTGAGAAGAATTGCTTTACACACAAGGTCATTTGCCTTCAGATACTGTTCTATTCTCTCGGCTCTGTCTGCCGGGTCAAAACAAAGCGCTTCCCTGGTTTCTTTGTTGCTGATGATATAGCAATTCGTCTGAACCATACCGAGTACAAGGGTTTCCATTACTAAATTACTCATACAGGTAACCAAATCCTTTCCCTTCGATTTCATTACTCCATTCCTATTTATCCGGCCGTACGTTCGATATCCAGAACACTTTCGACGCTTCTGAGCTTTGTTATGATTTCATTGAGCTGTTCCTTACTGTTAATTTCAAAGCCGATGCTGATGGACGCTTTTCCCTGCTTACTTGTTCTTACGTTCATTGAGGTCACATCAATCTTATTCTCAGTCAGAACCTTGGAGATATCTACCAGCACTCCGGTCCGGTTATTCGCATAAATCTTGATCTCGGCGCTGTATATTCCGCCGATATCCTTACCGTCTGCAGATAGATTCCATTCCGCATCGATCAGTCTGGCACGGTCTTCCTCCGGAAGATTGATTACATTGATGCAATCGGTTCTGTGGATGGATACGCCTCTGCCACGGGTAACAAAACCTACAATCTCATCGCCAGGTACAGGACTGCAGCATCTGGAGAAACGGACTGCCAGATCATGGATTCCTTCCACGACAATACCGCTCTTGGATTTCTTCTGTGGCATTCTTTCCTTGATTTCGGAAACCGCCTCGAGGACATTCTCATCGGTAATGTCCTTCTTATTCTTTTTCTTATATTCCTCCAGCAGCTTGTTGACGATCTGCCCTTCCTTCAAGCCTCCGTGGCCCACTGCAGCGAGCACGGATTCCCAGTCACGGAAGCCGTATTTGCGCATTACGGTATTCGTAAATTCCGGCTTTAAAAGATCGCTTAAGGTGATGCTCTTCGTCTTGCAGTAGGCAGTAATTAATTCCTTACCACGGTTAATATTATCGTCCTTCAGTTCCGACTTAAACCATTGGTTTATCTTATTCTTTGCCTGAGTACTCTTTACGATGGACAGCCAGTCCCGGCTTGGCCCTCTGGAATTCTGGGAGGTGATGATCTCAATTCTGTCGCCGTTCTGGATGACATAGTCAATGGGCTCCAGCTTACCGTTGACACGGGCACCTACCATTTTATTACCTACGGCACTATGGATACTGTAGGCAAAATCTACTGTATTGGAACCGGTCGGTAAGGTCTTGACATCACCGGTCGGTGTAAAAGCATAGACACTTTCAGAAAATAAATCAAAATCATTCTTGATCAGGCTTAAGAACTCCTTATTATCAGACATGTCCTTCTGCCATTCCAGAACCTGTCTGAGCCAGGTCAGCTTCTCCTCTTCGGCATTGGCAGTTCCACCCTTGCCGTCCTGCCCCTCCTTGTATTTCCAGTGGGCAGCAATACCATACTCCGCGGTACGGTGCATCTCATAGGTACGGATCTGGATCTCAAAGGGAGCTCCCTTCGGCCCGATCAGTGTTGTATGAAGAGACTGGTACATATTCGGCTTCGGCATCGCGATATAGTCCTTAAAGCGCCCCGGAATCGGCTTATACATCTCATGGATGACACCGAGTGCCGCATAACAATCCTTTAAGGAATCTACGATGATACGAACCGCAAAGAGATCATAGATCTGATCCAGTGTCTTGTTCTGATTCACCATCTTTTTATAGATACTGAAGAAATGTTTTATACGTCCGTCAATCTTGGCAGAAATCCCTGCCTCCTCGATATGGCTTCTTACATCGCTTACAATCTCGTCTATATATGCCTGACGCTCGCTGCGTTTGGTGGCAATCTTCTCGGTCAGTTCTTTATAAACCTCAGGCTCCAGATACTTAAGCGACAGGTCGTCAAGTTCGATCTTAATCTTGGAGATACCAAGCCTCTGAGCAATCGGAGCATAGATGTCCATGGTCTCCCTTGCTGTTTCCTTCTGCTTCTCGGGCTCCTTGTATTTTAAGGTACGCATATTATGGAGGCGGTCCGCCAGCTTGATCAGGATGACACGGATATCCTTTGCCATTGCAAGGAACATCTTACGAAGATTCTCTGCCTGCAGCTCCACCTTATCCATGGAATAATTCAATTTGGTCAGCTTGGTTACACCATCAACCAAAAGTGCGATCTCTTCGGAAAACATGGAGGAGATCTGATGAATGGTAAAATCGGTATCCTCCACCACATCGTGAAGGATTCCTGCAACAATCGTCTCCTTATCCAGCTCCAGCTCAGCCAGAATATTGGCTACGCATAGGGGATGGATTATATATGGTTCTCCGGATTTACGAAGCTGGTTCTTATGTGCGTCATCCGCAAGATGATAAGCCTTCTCGACCATGGAAATATCCGCAGACGGATGATAGCTTCTGATCTTGTCAATCAGCTCCTGATATAGGGTTTCGGGCGCAGTAAAATCAGCCGGCGCCTGAAATGTCACCGCCGCCAGTATCTCTTCTTTCCCAACTGCTTCTTTTCCCGTTACCTCTCTGTCGTCACCCATGCTCATCACCACCTGTCTGCACCAAGGCTGATTCCGTCAGCCTGTATAAGAACTTTCCTCTCAGTCAAATGCTGTTTGCTTTGCTAAGCATTATTTTCCTTCGTACTGAATGACTGCTTCCACATCATAACCCTTGAGCTTCTCTCGGCCGTTCAGTCCTTTTAATTCCATCAGGAAGATAATCTTGATTACCTCACCGCCAAGCATTTCGATCAGTTTGGTAATTGCTTCTATAGTACCGCCTGTGGCAATCAGATCATCGACGATGACAACCTTCTGACCCGGCTTAATCGCATCCTTATGGATCTCGATCGTTGCCTTTCCGTACTCCAGGTCATAATCCATGGATACGGTCTCACAGGGTAATTTTCCTTTCTTGCGAATCGGAATAAATGCTTTATTCAAATTATAGGCGATCGGAACACCAAAAATAAACCCTCTGGATTCCGGACCGGCAATAATATCAAAATCCAAACCTTTTAATAAATCCTGCATCTGGTTGATCGCTAACTGTAGTCCTTCCTTCTCCTGCAGTACGCTCGTAACATCGCGAAAAATAATTCCGGGCTCCGGAAAATCCGGGATACTTCTAACATAATCTTCTAACTTCTTCATACAATAACCATGCCTTTCTGTGGATTTCTGAACCAAATTTATTTATGGGCAATCGAATAATCCTGCCGTTGCGATAGATCGATACGAATAATAGGACAAAGCGGCCAGTCTGATGCCAATATCATCTTTTAGATGACTTATTATATCACCTAAGTTTACACTTCGTAAAGAAAATTTCACATTTCTAAAGTAAATTTTACTTAAAATTGATACAAAAGCAAATTTTCGACTGCTGATTAACGGTAATTTTGTATTATCAGCTGTAGATTTTTAAAGCCGTTATATTCATTGATCTTCGGGAAATAAGTAATGGAAAGAGCAGCCTTCATGCTGCGTCCGGTTCTTAATCGATCCGCTTCCTCTGCTCCGTAGGCGGAGCCGATGTAATTAAAGAATTCCTCCACAGCCCCAAAATAGATTGCCTCTATCTCCCTGCCATATTTATTTTCCACATACAGCCTAATACCACTTGCGTTTTTACCAATGATAAATGCTGATTTCACCTTTAAGTCCTTCTCTGCAAAAAGCGGTTTTTCATTCCCTTTGCCATAGGGCTCCAGCTGCCTCAATTCATTCACAAGTTCCGTCGTTACATACCCCAAAGGCAGATGAATATCAATGGATACCTTAGGTACCAGCATCTCCATCGTCAGAGAGGTATTCTCATTCAAGGTCCTGCGCAGGATATCGATATTTTCCTTCGTTATAGACAACCCTGCTGCCATCGGATGTCCTCCGACTTTAATAAATAAATCCCTGCATTTGTTCAGCTCTTCTATCATATTATATTGTTCTATTGATCTTCCGGAACCTTTTACTTGATTTTCCGCATCTGTCAGTACCAGCGTGGGCCGATTGAACCGTTCTCTCACCCTTCCGGCGATGATTCCCGCGATACTCTCATGACAGTCCGGCAGATATACCACCAGAACCTTATCCTGCAGCAGCTCGCTCTCCTCAATCTGCTTTATGGCTTTTTCCACGTTCAATGCAGTCATTTCCTTCCGTAGCTCGTTCAGCTGCCGTACCTCTCCGGCCAGTGCCGCAGCTTTTTCTTTTGTATCCGCCAGCAACAGCTCCAACCCCTTCTTGGCAGTATCCAATCTTCCGGAAGCATTCAGGCAGGGTCCGATGACAAAGCCGAGATGGAAGGAAGAAAGCTGCTCCTTCTCAATGCTGCTGACATCCATAAGTGCAAGAAGTCCTAAGTTACGGGTGTTCTGCAGTAGCTTCAGCCCATATTTTACGATTGTCCTGTTTTCCCCTGTCAGCTCC
>JAEZLY010000098.1 GCA_023414985.1 Bacillota bacterium
GATTATCTGGATACCGCAAATTATGAGCCGAAGGATACCGCTAAGTTCGAATATAAATGGCAGTGGGATTACAGAGAGCGCTTTGAAAAGGCAGGCATTACCGCAATTCTTGGCTGCGGCTTTGACCCGGGTGTTACACAGGTTTTCTCCGGTTACGCACTAAAGCATTATTTTGATGAGATTCATACGATTGATATCCTGGATGCCAATGCAGGCGACCATGGATATCCCTTTGCAACCAATTTTAATCCCGAGATCAACATCCGCGAGATCACTGCGAACGGAAGCTTCTTTGAGAATGGTCAGTTCCATGAGACAGAGCCGTTGGAGATCAAGAGGGTTTACAATTTCCCTGAAATCGGTCCTAAGGATATGTATCTGCTGCATCACGAGGAAATGGAATCTCTTGCCCTGAATATGCCCGGTATCAAGAGAATTCGTTTCTTTATGACCTTCTCCGAGCGTTATATTACTCACTTAAGAGTTTTGGAAAACGTGGGTATGACCTCAATCGAACCCATTAATTATGAAGGTCAGCAGATCATCCCGCTTCAGTTTCTGAAGGCTGTACTTCCCGATCCTGCTTCTCTGGGTCCGAGAACCAAGGGAAAGACCAACATCGGCTGCATCTATACCGGTGTAAAGGATGGCAAAGAAGTCCGCTATTATGTTTATAATGTGTGTGATCATGAGGAATGCTACCGTGAGGTTGGTTCTCAGGCGATTTCCTACACCACCGGTGTACCCGCAATGATCGGTGCAGAGATGGTTCTGACCGGTAAGTGGAAGAAGCCCGGTGTATACAATGTAGAAGAACTGGATCCCGATCCGTTCATGGAGGAATTAAACCGCTGGGGCCTTCCCTGGAAGGAAAGCTTCCAGCCCGAGATGGTGGAATAGTTTTAGGAGTAAACGATGAAAATAAATTTTGATCAGGTTTCAACCCCTTGTTATGTGGTTGACGAAGGGCTGTTGAAAAAGAATTTAGAGATTCTGCAGGAGGTCATGAACAAGACGGGCTGCGAGATTTTGCTTGCACAAAAGGCTTATTCTATGTATTCTACCTATCCTCTTTTGGGTGAATATTTGAGCGGAACTACAGCAAGCTCTCTATTCGAGGCTAAGCTTGGCCATGAGGAAATGGGAAAAGAAGTTCATATCTTTGCACCGGCATACCGGGAGGACGAATTCGATGAGATTCTGTCCATTTCTGATCATATCGTCTTCAATTCCATTGCCCAATGGGAGAAGTTTAAAGCTAAGGTTATGGCAAGTCCGCGAAAGGTATCCTGCGGTTTAAGAATCAATCCTGAATATTCGGAGATTGAAACCGATTTATATAACCCTTGCTTTCCGAACTCCAGATTCGGTATCACCTTGGACAAGCTTCAGGAAGCAGATTTGACCGGAATAGAGGGGCTGCATTTTCATACCATGTGCGAACAGAACTCCGATGTATTGGAACGTACCTTAAAGGTAGTAGAGGAGAAGTTCGGCACCTACATGCAGAAGATGAAATGGATTAATTTTGGCGGTGGACATCATATCACCCGAGAGGATTATGATATTGAAACTCTGATACGCTGCATCAATCATGTGACGGACACCTATGGAACTAAGGTTTATCTGGAACCCGGAGAAGCAGTTGCTTTAAATGCAGGTTTTCTGGTCAGCTCGGTTCTGGAACTGGGAGAGAATGGGATGCAGCTGGCGATTCTCGATACCTCTGTAGCCTGCCATATGCCAGATGTTATTGAGATGCCCTATCGACCGAATATTATTGGATCAGGGAAAGCCGGAGAATATACGTATACTTATCGGCTGGGAGGCCCCACCTGCCTTGCCGGGGACGTGATCGGAGATTATTCCTTTCAGGAACCACTGAAGGTGGGAGACAGACTGGTATTCTGTGATATGGCAATCTACTCCATGGTAAAGAATAATACCTTCAATGGAATTAACCTTCCATCCATTTATCTGAATACATTGCAAAATGAGATGAGATTAATTCGAACCTTTGGGTATGAGGATTTTAAGAGCAGATTATCCTAAAGAAATCAAAGTTTCAGTGACTCTGCATCATATTAAAAGCATTTTGTTTCAAAAAATAAGGTCAGGATTTTCTTCCGCGAGCGGCATTCAGCGAACAACCGGAAGAGGATCCTGACCTTTTCTTAACTGGGATCGTATCAATTCAATTTGTATTCTACAGCTGTAAAATAAAACTATGGAGCAACAAACTAGGTGTATCTGGCAGAGTAAGCTTAAAGCTTTATTGATCTGAAAGATTTTCACAGTCCACTGCTACATCTTCTACAGGGCTCAACTCTTCGAAAACATTCGGCATAACTTCTTCCGTTAAAGAATTTGCAGCCTTTTTCTTTCTTCTCAGAAGCTTTTCCAGAATCGCTGTAAGAACAGCAAATAAATAGGTAATTGAGAAAAACTGTGCAATCGTAATTAGGATAGCGAGAACACCTTCATTCCCATCTTTCCCTTTGGGATATCCGCTAAGACCAAATCCATCCTGTTGTCCGTTACCATTCCCGAAGGGAGGCTGTCCTTGGCCTCTGAAGTTTCTACCGCGGGTCGTACTTCCGTTACCAGTGACGAGATTATTTTGATCATCCTGCAGCGACTGTTCATCCATGGATATAGTCGTATCTTTAGCCGGTGTTCCGTCGTCAGGTATAGCATCGTCCTGAGGGAGAGTTCCATCCCCGGGTGTTAACCCGTCTTGTGGGAAATTCCCATCCTGGGGTATGTTATCGTCTTGAGGGAACGTATTATCACCAGACAGTCCGCCGGGAAAATCAGGCCTGCTGTTCTTATCAAAACCACCCTTAACTTGCCCGGAGCTAAAGGGAAGGAACAGCCATCTTGTAAAGCTTGTCGTTACCAGACTGTAGCAGCCAAAGATAACAATGACCGAAGTTAAAGTGATTCCAATGATTTTCCCGACTTTTTTAGGCAGTGGAAGCAGCTTTCTTGTCATACAGCAGAGAAATTCTTTGTGCAGCCCAAGGTGTATACCGATCAGAATTAAAGCTACAGCTGATACCGTATAATGGACTGTCTGCCAACCACCGCCTCTAATATTCAGATGGAAAAGAGTCTTCGAAATCATGATTCCACTGATACCAATTAATAAAAAGGAAATTAACAGCAGAAAATTCAGAATATAACCTATTTTCGTTTTGACAGGTATGTTCTTACTGAATAATTTCCTGGTAACCGTAATAACCCATTTGTAATTCAGAAGAACATGAATTAACATTACCCCGATCAGGATCAACCCGCCCAGTTCATGGAAGGTCATATTGACAGACCTTTTATTGTACATCAGGACAAGTACGAGCACCATGCCTATGTCCAGCAGAAATTTTAATAAATTCTTTTTGTTCATGGAAACACTCCTTTTAATTTTTTGGTAACCTATAGGTAAATTATTAAGGAAAGTTGTGTAAATCCGATGAACTTGATGTGAGGGTCTTGTGAGGTTCGAATATTAGTTTTTCAGTCAAAGCATGAATATTTACGAGCCTGTATAATAAATTTAAAGTAAGAAACTCTACAGGATGATACCGTTGAAAAAAAGAATCCAATTCAAAAAAAGTTATCTGGCAGCATTGCCCTGTATAGCGGTAATCCTATTTGCCGCTGTTTTTCATTATGAGGGATTAAAAGGTTATTACGATACTGTACTTGTAAGAAGCGGCCTTGATTATGAGGATGTACAAAGTGAACTGAAAGAAGAAAATAAAAGAGCCGCCGAAAATGAAAAAGAGTATCAGAAGTTACTCCGTTCTGAGGAACTTCGCCAGGAACAAGCCACTGATGGTCAGAAAAAAGAAGAGCAAGACCAGGAGGATAATGCACCGGTTGAACACAAGCCTAAACTGCGTGCCCTATCGGCCCTTCTGCTGGATGCGAAAAACAATCGGGTACTTTACGAAAAAAATGGATATGATAAAATGCCGATGGCAAGTACGACAAAGATCATGACCTGTATCGTCGCACTGGAAAATTCCAATCCAGGGGATGTGGTTAAGGTTTCTGCCTACGCAGCTAAAATGCCCGATGTTCAATTGAATATCACAGCCGGAGAACAGTATTATATGGGTGATCTGGTTTATTCCCTGATGCTAGAGAGTCATAATGATGTGGCTGTTGCAATAGCGGAGCATGTTGGCGGTTCTGTCGAGGGCTTTGCTAAAATGATGAATGAGAAAGCAAAGGAACTGGGCTGTGAGCATACCAATTTCGTTACACCCAACGGACTGGATGCACCGGAGCATTATACCACAGCACGGGATCTGGCGGTGATTGCAAGCTATGCCATCAAGAACGAAGAATTTATTAAGATCACTAATACCGCAACCCATTCTTTTAAAGAAATAAAAAAAGGCAGAAGTCATACCGTCTCCAATAAAAATAGATTCTTAACTATGATGGAAGGTGCAATTGGTGTAAAAACAGGCTTTACCGGAGGTGCCGGTTATTGCTTCGTGGGAGCCATCAAGAAAACAGACAGAACATTGATTTCTGTGGTCCTTGGCTGCGGCTGGCCGCCAAGAAAGAGCCTCAAATGGTCGGATACGATGGCATTGATGAATTATGGTATAACCTATTATCAGGAGAGGCAGATATTCGAGGATGTAAAATTAAAGCCGCTTCGTGTCGAAAAGGGTCGTATCAACTATGAGCCTCTTTCCTTGAAGGGGGATTTATCCCTGCTCATGCGGGAGGATGAGAAGGTAAAAATCAAGTATGAGCTGCCTGAATATCTGAAAGCTCCGGTGAAGGAAAAAAGCATCGTGGGCTATGCGAATTATTATATCAATGACATTTTGTATGCCAGAGTACCGATCTGTGCTGTTAAGGACATTCAAAAAACGGATCTACCCTATTGCTTCCGGCGTTTGATGAAGTTGTGGTCCGGAAGTTACCGGGAATAAAAGAAGGAAATGATTAGTCAGTGACTGAAATCAGACATTCCTGCAAATGCTAAAGGTAAGAATAAATTTATGCATTTGGAGGATTTGAAATGAGCAAAAAAATCACTGATAAGGTTACCTGGGTCGGGAAGACGGATTGGGAATTAAAATTCTTTCATGGAAAAGAATACTCTACAAGAAGAGGCTCCACCTATAATTCTTACTTAATTAACGATACCAAAAAAGTTTTAATTGATACAGTATGGAAGCCCTACGATAAAGAATTCGTACATCAACTGAAGAAAGAAATTAATCTTCAGGATCTGGATTATATCATCATGAACCACTCAGAGGTTGATCACAGCGGAGCAATGCTTGAGCTGATGCGCGAGATCCCGGAGAAGCCGATTTATTGTACAGCCAACGGTACAAAAATTCTGCGCGGCCATTATCATAAGGATTGGAATTTCGTCACGGTAAAAACCGGGGACAGTTTATCAATCGGGGATTCTACCCTTACCTTTGTAGAGGCTCCAATGCTGCATTGGCCGGATACGATGTTCACCTATATGTCCGGAGAGAATATTCTCTTCAGCACGGATGCCTTCGGCGAACACTATGCAACGGAATCGCTGTTTAATGAGGAAGCGGATCAGGATGAGCTATTTGCAGAAGCAATCAAGTATTACGCCAATATCCTGACACCCTTCAGTAAGCTGGTCGTAAAGAAAATTGAAGAGGTCCTGGGCCTCGGTCTGCCGGTCAGCTTGATCTGTCCCAGTCATGGTGTCATCTGGCGGGAGCATCCGACTCAGATTGTTGAAAAATATTTGCTTTGGGCAAAGGATTATCACGAAAATCAGATTACCATTCTTTATGATACCATGTGGAATGCTACGAGAAAAATGGCTGAAGCCATTGCCTCCGGTATCGAACAGGAGGATTCGAAGGTTAAGATTAAGCTTATGAATACCGCAAAAGAGGATAAGAATGATATCATAACCGAAGTATTTAAATCCAAAGCAATTCTGCTTGGAGCACCGACAATCAACAACGGCGTAACTCATGCCATCGGCGGTATCCTGGAGATGCTGCATGGACTGAAGCTGAAGAATAAAGCCGCAGTAGCATTCGGCAGTTACGGCTGGAGTGGAGAAGGAATAAAGCTTTTATCGGAAGACTTAAAAGCAGCCGGTTTTCAGCTCCTCAATGACGGGCTCAGGCAGCTTTGGGTACCGGATGACAATGGACTGGAGCAATGCCGCCAGTTCGGTATCGATTTTATTAAAGCCCTCAACCAGAATTCCAAATAAAAAAACTTATTCTATAACAATTTAATGATCAATAAATGATAAGATCATAAATCATTGTAACTTAATCAGATTAATATATGCTTCTTTATGAGTATCCAAGAGGCTGCTTCAAAATATTCATTGACAGATTAGAATTGGGATATAGGCACCCCATAATGCATTGTTTGACGGCCAGCCTGCTGATATTGTATGTTAGAAGCGAACATTTATGTCCGATTATGACATACAATATCGGCGGGATGTCCGGCAACCTGTGTGTGAGGGATGCCTGTGTCCCTATTCTAATCTGTCTACAAGGACTATGAGCAGCCTCTCGTATTCACCTTTCCTTTTATGATTAATTTGTTATATTCATGAAATTTTTTTTGGAAATTATGGAACCATTCCTGCTTTTAAATCGTTTAATAGGTAGCGGCATATATACTGCCGCAAGTTCAGGAATGGAGGCAATTATGAAAAGAATGGTAAGCAGGTATAAAATCAGTAAATTTAAACGCTTCATGAACGGCCTGATATTCGGAATAATCTCAATTATCGCCTTACTCCTTTGCATGTCGGCAATCATGGCATCTCCTTCGACAGGAGCAGAAGTGATCTTTCCGTTCTTTATCGCAATCTGCAGTATGCTGATGGGATTATTCAGCATGTTTAAAAAGCAGGAAAGCCGAAAAGCAGGAATTAGGTAACTGCAAGATTTGCAAGATTTTGAAAGCGTTTTGCCATTGACGGATTCATTAGGTGAGAACTATACTTAATATGATTGAGCTATATAATTTCACTGTAAGGAGATAGACAAATGGCAAAGGTTATAACAATGGGAGAGATCATGCTTCGTTTATCCACTCCCGGATATCAGAGATTTATCCAGTCTGACAGCTTTGATGTATGCTATGGGGGCGGAGAAGCCAATGTAGCAGTTTCCTTAGCTAACTATGGACATGATTCTTATTTTGTCACAAAGGTACCGAAGAATCCAATTGGAGATTGTGCTGTTGCAGCACTCAGAAAGTATAATGTAAACTGTGATTTCATTGCAAAGGGCGGAGAGAGGCTAGGTATCTATTTCCTTGAGACAGGGGCTTCCATGAGAGCCTCTAATGTTGTATATGATCGGTCACATGCTTCTATTGCAGAGGCAGATCCTTCTGACTTTGATTTTGATGCTATTTTTGAGGGTGCAGACTGGTTCCACTTTACCGGAATCACACCCGCCATCAGTGATAAAGCTGCGATTCTTACAGAAGAAGCCTTAAAAGCAGCAAAGCGTAAAAACATAACCGTATCTGTCGATTTGAACTTCCGTAAGAAGCTCTGGTCCTCTGAAAAAGCACAGAGAATTATGACCAATCTGATGCAGTATGTCGATGTATGTATCGGAAATGAAGAGGATGCCGAGAAGGTACTGGGCTTCAAGCCCGGAAAGACCGATGTTACAAGCGGTGAGCTGGAGCTGGCCGGTTATCAGGATATCTTTGAACAGATGGTTAAAAAATTCAATTTTAAATATGTTGTAAGCTCCTTAAGAGAAAGCTATTCTGCTTCGGATAACGGATGGTCTGCCTGCATCTATGACGGAAAAAACTTTTATCATTCCAGAAAATATAATATCCGAATTGTTGATCGTGTAGGTGGCGGTGACGCTTTTGCAGGCGGGTTGATCTGTGGACTGCTGGACGGAAGATCCATGGAAGAAGCCCTGGAATTCGGCGTGGCAGCCTCTGCATTGAAACACACCATCCCCGGCGATTTCAATCTGGTATCCAGAGCAGAAGTCGATGCATTGGTTGGCGGAGATGCTTCCGGAAGGGTTCAAAGATAATTCAAAAATATCGAATTTATTAGGAAGACTCACCGGGTTGGGTCTTCCTATTTTATTATACAAATTTTGTTTTACGTTGGAAGGAAAAAAAGCTTGATTATTTCCGTGTGAAAGATTATCATTAAGGATGTCTGAAAATTTGAAGATTACTATGGAGGAGTATCTACATGAGAAGAATTAGAGCGAAAGCTAAGCAGGAAGAAAAGGTTGCAGTGCATTTTTTGGACTCGAAAAAGAAAATTCTTATTGCAGGAATAATCGTAGCAGTCCTCTTAATCATTTCCGGCGTCATTATATATATGGAGAACAACGATAATAAGATCGTAGTGAAGAACGGAACCGATCTGAAACTTGAATCTTTGGTTGCATATTACAGAGGCCCGGAAGAGCCGCTCAATGAGGGAATTACCGTAACGAATTTGGAAGCTGGCAAATCCATAAGCTTTCCTACCGATGAAATTGATCTTTTTAACCAAGAGGCCAATTTAGAAATCAGATTTAACTTTGAAAATCACGAACCGATGCTAGTTGATGCAGGTATCTTTAACGATGTCTTTAACGGTAAGGTATCGATTAATTTTGTTCCTACCAGTGACGGTAAGGTGGAAATTCGTGTAAAAGCAAAATCAGGTGTCATCACTTCCTCCAGAATCAATTGTGACGAAGTGTACACCATCAATTTAAACGAGGATTTGATCGAGGATTAAGATCCGATCAGCTGTTGGCTTTGAGCACATAGGCGTGAATGCGTAAAAAATACGTGTAGATATAGGAGGTAACTATGATAAAGCTTTATGAAAATGGCGTGTTCCTGTTAAATGGCAATGAGATTGTTGAGGAGCATACAGGAGCAGAAGCTGCTCTTTCAGCTAAGACAGGAAAAGAAGTCAGCAAAGATACTGCGAAACAGGGTACAATCGCTTACAATATTCTGAGCAGGCACAACACCTCGGGTAATGACAAAAAACTGAAAATCAAATTTGACAAATTAACCTCCCATGACATTACGTTTGTCGGAATTATTCAGACTGCAAGAGCAAGCGGCCTTGAGAAATTCCCGGTGCCCTATGTACTGACGAATTGTCATAACAGCTTATGTGCGGTAGGCGGCACCATCAACGAAGATGATCACATGTTCGGCCTATCCTGTGCAAAAAAATATGGCGGTATTTATGTTCCTCCTCATCAGGCAGTCATTCATCAGTTCGCCCGTGAAGTACTGGCGGAAAGCGGTAAGATGGTACTCGGGTCCGACAGTCATACCCGTTACGGAGCTCTTGGAACCATGGCAATCGGAGAAGGCGGTCCTGAGCTTGTAAAGCAGCTACTGAATAAGACCTATGATATCAATATGCCCGACGTGGTCGGCGTCTATCTGACCGGAACCCCCAGAAAGGGAGTCGGACCGCAGGATGTAGCATTGGCGATCATCGGTGCGGTATTCGCAAACGGCTATGTAAATAATAAGGTCATGGAATTCGTCGGTGACGGAATTGACAATCTAAGCGTTGATTTCCGTATCGGTATTGATGTCATGACGACAGAGACGACCTGTCTTTCCTCCATCTGGCGAACGGACGATTCCGTAAAGGAATTCTATGAGATACATAAAAGACCGGAGGCTTATCGCGAGCTGTCTCCGGCACAAGTCGCATTTTATGACGGAATGATTGCTGTGGACTTATCCGAAATCAAGCCCATGATTGCAATGCCCTTCCATCCGAGCAATGTATATACCATTGACGAGCTGAATGCAAACCTCTATGATATCCTGGATGAGGTAGAGAAGAAAGCTCTGATCAGTCTGGATAACAGCAAAGTAAAATATTCCTTAAAGGACAAGATCAGAAATGGCAGACTTTACGTAGATCAAGGTACAATCGCCGGTTGTGCCGGCGGCGGTTTTGAAAATATCTGTGATGCTACTGATATCTTAAACGGTAAGAATATCGGAGCAGACGAGTTTTCCTTAAGTGTATATCCTGCAAGCCAGCCTGTATTCATGGAACTTGTCAAGAACGGATGTATCGCAAAGCTTATGGCAACCGGTGCGACGATCCGAACCGCTTTCTGTGGTCCCTGCTTCGGTGCGGGTGATGTTCCGGCCAACAACGGCTTTTCAATTCGACATACCACGAGAAACTTCCCGAACAGAGAGGGCTCCAAGATCACGAACGGTCAGATTGCTTCCGTTGCTCTGATGGATGCCCGTTCCATCGCTGCCACCGCAGCGAATAAGGGTTACTTAACCTCTGCCGAGAACATTGACGTGAACTTTACAAAACCGAAGTACTATTATGATAGTACGATTTATGATTATAGAGTCTATGACGGTGTCGGTAAGCCGGACAGCAGCGTAGAGCTGAAATTTGGCCCCGGAATCGTAGATTGGCCGGCTATGTCCGCATTAAGTGATGATATGATCTTGAAGGTGGTTTCCGAGATTCATGATCCTGTTACCACAACGGATGAATTAATCCCTTCCGGAGAGACCTCCTCTTACCGTTCCAATCCTTTAGGGCTGGCAGAATTCACCCTTTCCCGTAAGGATCCGGCTTATGTTGGTCGTGCTAAGGCGGTTCAGAAGGCAGAAAAGGCAAGAATAGCAGGAGAAGATATCATCTCAGCCAATCCGGAGCTAAAAGAAGTGTATGAAAAGATCGAAGCAAAATTCGCTGTTGATAAAAGAACTATGCAGATCGGAAGTACGATCTATGC
The DNA here is from genome assembly GCA_023414985.1 of Bacillota bacterium. GTDB lineage: Bacteria > Bacillota > Clostridia > Lachnospirales > Lachnospiraceae > Mobilitalea. Next base: position 10,788 of record JAEZLY010000098.1, read on the forward strand.
CGTAAAGCCGGGCGATGGTTCCGCGAGAGAGCAGGCTGCCAGCTGCCAGAAGGTGCTGGGTGGCTTCGCTAATATTGCAGTAGAATACGCTACCAAACGTTACCGTTCCAATCTGATCAATTGGGGTATGCTGCCCTTTATCTTTAAGGAAGAGCTTCCTTTTACCAATGGTGATTATCTCTTTGTAAAGGATATCAAGAAAGCGATCCGGGAGAAAAACGGAGAGATCAAAGCCTATGTAGTAAATAAAGGCATGAAAGAATTCACCTTAAAGCTCGGTGAGCTGACAGACGACGAGAGAGAAATCATCCTAAAGGGCTGTCTGATCAATTATTACAGAGGATAGAATATCGTAATTGTAATGGGCTGTTGCACCACTGGCATAGTAAGGTCAGGGAGCAGCAGCCCAATTTTAATGATAAGGAATGAATCTCCACGATTGTAACCATTTCCAAAGCTTGCTATAATAAGTAATATTGGTATGCAGTCCAGCATATGAACTGAGGGGAGAGCAGAAGGATTATGTCAGAAACAAATAATGAATCTTTGAATATACAGGAGCCAACCACTGAAAAAGAATTGAATACTGACGCTGATACCTTTCATACACCCAAAAAGACTTTTTTGGAGAAGTTAAGAATAGTCCTGACCATAACCGGGACAATCCTCGTGGCCATAGGTACAGCAGTAGATAAATACCTCTGGCTTTTTGCAGTCGGAGCCACCTTATTATTGGCAGAGTTGGGGCTATATGCTTCTATCAAACGGATCACCGAGAAGAATATATCCCGTCGGAAGGTTTTCAATATTATATTTGTCATGAGGATATTCCTTTTACTTTGCTTCTTCCTTACCTTACTTCCGATTCTTTGTTCCTATAAGGAATTGCCGGATCATATCTATTGGTTGTGTTTGATCAGTGTCGCTGTCTTTTATCTCTATGCATTGTTCGAGGATATGATCAGGAATATCCAAAACGCTATGAAAAAGAGCCGATCCAATTTGATTTTCACTTGTATCGGTCAATTCTTATTGAGTGCAATAATCGTCGGATTGGTTGGATATTATTATTCTGAATATCAAACCATGTATCCTGAACAGCTTACGATTAAGGCAATCCAATCACCTGACCGAATTAGAATAACATCTTTGGATGCCATACATAATCAGGAATATTCGTTCAAAGAAATACCGGTAATCTTAGATCAGAAATTGATTACTACTTTTATGAAGGACTTATACGGAGAGTCTGTACGGCAGAACTGGATACAGAATATAGAATACAAACGTTATAAACGTTTCCATCCACAGCAATATCTGATTGACCTGATATGGAAGGAAGATACCATTAATGGTAGTTTGGTGTCTTTTGATGGCTATACGGGAATTTATTTCACTGGAAATAGATTAATATTAGCCCCGGGTGAATATGATACTCCACGGGGATTGATAAAACTGAGAGCATATTATCAGTTAGAACTATCTGAGGAGACGATTGCTATACTGTCTGCCAATCTATCTAAACAATAAAATTCAAATATTGACATTCCTGACAATACCACAAAGCATCTCCCACATTATAATTAATTTATATGGAGGAGGTGCTTTATATTTATGAAATACGGATATTTTGACAATGAGAATCAGGAATATGTCATAGACAGGGTGGATCTGCCCACCTCTTGGACCAATTACCTCGGGGTAAAGGATCTGTGTACCGTCATTAATCATACAGCAGGCGGATATAGTTTCTATAAGTCACCGGAGTATCATCGAATTACAAGATTTCGTGCAAACAGTGTCCCGATGGATCGTCCCGGGCATTATGTGTATCTGCGAGATGAGGAAAGCAAGGATTACTGGAGTGTCTCCTGGCAGCCGGTCGGAAAGCCTCTGGATGAGGCCACTTATGAGTGTCGCCACGGCTTATCTTACACGAAATATTTCTGTGACTACAATCAGATTGAAGCAGAGCAGAAGCTGTTTATACCCATGGACGATCCGATAGAATTATGGGACGTTAAAATTAAGAATAAGGATTCTAGGACAAAGCACTTAAGTGTATTTTCCTATATTGAATTTTCCTATCATCACATCGATATGGACAATCGTAACTTCCAGATGAGTAATTATGCTGCCGGTTCTTCCTATGAAGATGGAATTATTGAGCACGATTTATTCTATGAGGAGTTCGGTTATCAGTTCTTTACCTCGAACTTTACTCCGGACAGCTTTGACTGTCTCAGAGATAAGTTTATCGGTCTATATCATACGGAGGATAATCCGGTGGCAGTCCTGAATGGTGTCTGCAGCGGATCCTATGAAAAGGGCGGCAATCACTGTGGTTCCTTACATAAGCGCATTGAACTGAAGCCCGGTGAAGAGATCAGATTAATCTTCCTGTTGGGTGAAGGCAACCGTGAGAACGGTAGAAAGTTGCGTGCTAAATATTCCAATCTGAATGAAATTGACCGTGCATACAGACAGATGGCCGAGTATTGGACGGACAAGAGAAAAAGACTTCAGATCTCAACTCCGAACGAGGGTATGAATACCCTGATCAATATCTGGACGCTCTATCAGGCGGAGATCAATATCATGTTCTCTCGTTTTGCTTCCTTCATTGAAGTTGGCGGAAGAACCGGTCTGGGCTATCGTGATACTTCTCAGGATGCCATGACCGTCATTCACAGTAATCCCGCAAAATGCCGTCAAAGAATTGTGGAGCTTCTTCGAGCACTGGTTTCAAAGGGCTACGGATTGCATTTATTCCAGCCGGAATGGTTCGACCCGCAGAATGAAGTAAAACCCTTCAAATCACCGACTGTTATACCGACTCCGAATAAGGATGATATGATTCACGGGATCGATCAGGCCTGCTCTGATGATGCGTTATGGCTGGTCAGCACGATTGCCGAGTATGTGAAGGAAACAGGAGAGTTTTCCTTCCTGGATGAAGTCATTACCTATGCGGACGGAGGAAACGGCACTGTATATGAGCATATGATGAGGATTCTTGATTTTTCCGGAGAGCAGGTTGGCCAAAGCGGGATTTGCAAGGGACTCAGGGCGGATTGGAATGACTGTCTGAATTTAGGCGGCGGAGAAAGTGCGATGGTATCCTTCCTGCATTATTGGGCACTCGGTAATTTTATCGATATTGCAGTATACCTCGAACGCAAGGAGGATGCAAAACGCTATATAGTGATGCAGGAGAGAGTCAAGAAAGCCTGCAACCAAGTGCTGTGGGATAAGGAATGGTTTATCCGCGGTATCACAAAGACCGGAAGAAAGATCGGTACCAGTGAAGATAAGGAAGGTAAGATTCATTTAGAATCCAATGCCTGGGCTGTCTTATCAGGCCTTGCAGGTAAGGAGCAGGGCAAAAAAGCGATGGATTCGATTGATCAATATTTATATACTCCCTATGGAATTATGTTAAATGGTCCATCCTATACCGTACCGGATGAAGAGATCGGATTTGTAACGAGAGTGTATCCGGGTCTCAAGGAGAACGGAGCAATCTTTTCCCATCCTAATCCCTGGGCCTGGGCTGCGGAATGTATGCTCGGACGCGGTGACCGTGCGATGAAGTTTTACGATGCATTAAGTCCCTATCATCAGAATGACCTGATTGAAATAAGGGAGGCAGAGCCATACTCCTACTGCCAGTTCATTATGGGCAGGGAGCATACCGGTTTCGGACGCGCCAGACATCCGTTCATGACGGGTACCGGAGGTTGGGCATATTATTCGGCAACCCATTACATCCTTGGAATAAGACCTCAATTTGATTCTCTGACGATAGACCCTTGTATCCCTTCTGAATGGGAAGAGTTTACCGTGAAGCGTACCTGGCGTGGTGCCGAGTATCAAATTACGATTAAGAATCCCAGCCATGTGATGAAGGGTGTAGTGCAAATCCGATTAAATGGTGCTGTTGTAGAAAAAATACCGGTACTGCCGATCGGAAGCATCAATGAGGTTACGGTTATTCTCGGTGAATAACAATGACTTCGGTTAAATGGAAAATAGGAGGTTTGACATGATAAAATTTGGAACCGGAGGCTGGAGGGCGATCATCGGAGAAGAGTTCACCAAAGCCAACATACAGAAGCTCTCTAAAGGAATGGCAAGAAAGATGAAGGATGAGGGAGTCAGTGAGCAGGGAATCGTACTCGGCTATGACA